>JAITAN010000076.1 GCA_031284105.1 Treponema sp.
CGAAGGTCCCGTTCGGGTTCCGCGGAACCCGAATGAGCGCCTCCTGATTTTTCATCCGTATGGTCTTGGGCGTGCGGCCGTTCCGCCCGTCCTCTGCGCCGCCTCCCGCCGGGCCGCGCCTCTTATACCCCGGATACATGCCCATCCCGCGCTCCAATACCCGCCGCAAGATACTTCCGCTAAACCGTTTGGTGAGACCTTCCCGTCCCCAGAGCTCCTCCCCGCTCATCCGCTTGAAGCCGATCCGTTCCGATACCCGATCTCGGCGATCCGTTTCTTTTTTCCCGATGAGCCATGTCCGCGCCTTTTATAGTTCGCGGGCCTTAGTCCGGCCGCGGATTGGCTGTTTACACAAACGTTAGGACGGGCTCTCCCCTGCGGATGATTTATTCCATGAAAACCGTAATAGTTCAGGTAAGCCTCCTCATATCCGCGGTTTCCCTAATGAAAAGGCTTCACCCCTCCTCGCATAACCCTTAGCGCGCATGAATTTCTCCCTGTATTAGACCGAGCTTTAACGGCCGTTCTCGAATAGCCGCTACTTTTATCGGGTTTTCTGGTATACTATTGGGTATGAATTTCGACCATAATCAAGACGCCGCGTATCGTGTGGATGAAAATGCGGCGATTTCCGCGGGCGCGGGTTCCGGCAAGACCACCGTGCTTGCGGAACGATACGTGCGGCTGGTAACAGAACGCGGTTTTAAAGTACATGAGGTGCTTACCCTTACTTTTACACGGAAAGCAGCCGCGGAAATGCGGGAGCGTATTTTTAACCGGCTCTCCGCATCTGAACATCCGTTTGCAAAAGAGGCGCTTGCCCAGTTCGATCAAGCCCGCATCTCCACGCTGGATTCGTTTTGTTCATCGCTGGCGCGGGGCGTGTCCTACCGGTACGGTATAGCCGGGGATTTCCGTGTTGATGACAGTGAGCTTGCAACCATTGCGGAGGAAACGGCTATCGAAATCATCATGCGGGATCGGAACAATGCGGATAAAGCCGGCGTCATTTCCCGTTTGGTTTCGAGCCGCAGTTTCGAGACCATCGTGAAAGACCTGTTTGCCGATCTCGCGGCAACCTCATTCAGCCTTGTGAAACAGGATTCGTACGCCGAATTTGCAAAAAAACAGATCGCGGTTGTTAGCGAAGAAGCCCTGCGCCATATCAATATCATACGCATCTGCTGCGAAAAGATAGCTTCCCTTGATGATGCGGCATCAAAAAGCGAAACCCTCAAGAAGGCGAAAGAAGCGGCGCGGAGGACCATTCCATGCTCTTCTCTTGCAGATTTTAATGAGAAACACCTCGATCAGCTCATTGAAATAGGCGGTTTCTTTGCAGGGGCCGCATCTTATACAACGCCGAGATCCGGTTTGAAAGACAGGGTTCTGATCGAGCTGCGGGATATCTCCGTTGATTCGGAAGGCGGCCCCGGATTAAAAAACACGGCAAAGAAGCTGATCATCCTCGCAAAAACCCTGCAATTTCGGGAAGACATACTCATGATAGGAAAAATATTCGATGATTACAAAGAGAAATTCCTTGAAAGAAAACGGCAGACGGGTATACTTTCTTTCCATGATACGCTTGAAATGGCCGTCGATGTTCTCTTGAACGATCTGGGGCTTCGCAATTTTTACAAGGGCCGGATAAAAGCGGTTATGATAGACGAGTTTCAAGATAATAACGAATTGCAGAAACAGTTACTCTATCTTTTATCCGAGAAAGACGGCGAGGGTACCGCCGGGACTCTGCCTGAAAGCCGCGGCTTAAACCCCAAGAAACTCTTCTTTGTGGGGGACGAGAAACAGTCAATTTACCGGTTTCGCGGCGCCGATGTCGCTGTTTTTCGAGGGCTTTCCGGTGAATTACAGAGCAGCAGCATTTCCTTGAATACCAATTACCGGTCTACGCCGGAGCTTGTCGCGTTTTTCAACGCCGTCTTTCCCGCCGTTTTCGGGCAAGCCGGGGAAGCGTTTGAAGCCGAATTCTCATCCGTGGAAAGCGCGCCGAATAAAAAGGCTTCCTCTATAACGCCGGTTGAGATATATGTGCAGGAGGTACAACGAGGAGAAAAAGACACGCAAACCGGTACTGTGAGCGGCGCGGCCGGCGGGCAGAAAATTTCAAAAGATTTGAGCGAAGCCCTCTATGTTGCGGAGCGGATTGTCCGCGGCATTGAGGCCGGAACCTGTACCTTTCACGATGTAGCGGTACTGTTCCGCTCGACAAGCCACCAGAACGAGTACGAGCGCGTGTTTCGGGAAGCAGGCATCCCTTTTGTCGCCGCGGACCCGCGAGGCGTGTATGTGGAAGCGCCTGCAAATGATTTCTACGCCATGCTGCGCCTTGCCCTATACCCTCTGGATAGAAACGCATACGCCACGGTACTGCGCTCGCCTTTTGTGAAGCTAGGAGATGAAAGCGTATTCAGAATCCTCCTCGACAATCCTAATACGCCGTTCCCTGATGACGCGCCCGACCGCTGGTTTCATGAAGAGACTGAAAAGGCGCGTTTTGATCACGGGAAACAGGTGTTTGATGAATTAAAAACCCGTATCGATCTTGAACCCATCACATCGGTTTTGACCTTTTTATGGTACAAGAGCGGCTACCGGACGTTTATGCTTACCCATAAAGAAATGCGTCCCAATGTAGGGCATTTTGAATACCTTTACAACCTTGCGCTCGGCGCGGATCAGCGGCAGATGAGTATGAGCGCCTTCCTCAACAGGCTTGATCCGCTTGTCGGTACGACCGCAAAGACCGAAACGGGCGAAGTTCCCGACGTTGACAACGAAGTGTTGTTTCTCACGGTACACAAAAGCAAGGGGCTTGAGTTTCCCGTGGTTATTCTTGCGGGCATGGGCGGTTTGGGACAGGGGGACCGGAACAGTGCGCCTTATTACCTATCAAAAGAATTCGGTCCCGTCATAAACATGAAATCCGACACCCGCAGCAGGAATGAATCTGCGGTCAATTATTTTTATGAAAAGGAAAAGGAATATATTCAGAAACAGGAAGACGCGGAAATCAAGCGGCTCTTTTATGTTGCCACAACTCGCGCCGAACGGCAGCTTTTTATGTTCGGTTCCAGAGTAATAACCGTCAACCTTGAAAAGGCGCTTGAAGGCGCGCTTGCGGATGGCGGTGAAAGTACAAGGGCAGAGGCGCTGGTTAGACTGCCGGCTCTTTCCGGCAATGCGCGGAGTTTTTTTGACCTTCTCGCCCTTGGGCTTAACGCTGCATATACAAAAAACACTAAAAACAATGAAGCGTCCGGATATCCGCAACCGCTCTATAACATTTTTTCCATAGAGACCCCCGATTATGCCGAATATCATGCGCGTATCAGGCGGCTGCACGAACACATGGAGCGCCTTCTGGAAAAGGATCACGCCAAAAGTACGCTTGACGCCGATGACTTTTATACCATGCAAGGTAAATCCCTATCCGAACCTAGAACGCTTTTCACGACTCCGGCCGCGATGGAGGAAGCCGGTACATTCTCCTATCCGGCGGTTGTTCACGGCTGGCTTGAACCGCTTCCCCATTTTCAATGCGACGGCTTCCTAAAAGAAAACCGCGAGCGCAAAAAGAGCTTCGGGACATTGTGCCACCGCCTCATAGCTCACCTGTTTACGGCCGCGGGTGATTCTGATGGGGAAACAAGCCTTCGTGAAACGAGGCTTCTGTTCCCCGATGAGAACGCCGCTCGTATACAGGCGTTATCCGGCGAGGCGTCTGCGTTGGCAAAGCGCTTTTTGATAAGCGAGCTGGGTAAGGAAGCCTCAACGGCCGAGCCGCGTACCTCGGAATTCCCGTTTCTGCTGCCTATCTCACGGTTCGCGACCAACGATCGGATCGTCATTGTGCAGGGACAAATCGACCTCATGTATGAGTATAACGGGCAATGTACCATCATAGATTTCAAGACGGACAATGAAATACGTCCGGAAAACCACCGGTTTCAGTTGGCTTGCTATAAGCGGGCGGCTTCAGCCTTCTCGGATTTGCCGCCTCGCATCATGCTGGTCTACCTGCGGAATATGCAAGCCCTTGAGTATGATCCCAAGCTGGAGGATGAAGAACTTGCGCGTATAGGGAAAGAAACCGCGCATTGATCCGTTATTTGATTCATCGGAAGCATCATATTTACGCAATGGATAGCAGGAATATCTTTTTCAACGGCGGGATAAAAACAGAAGATATGAAACGTACTTTTGGAGGTGAGGGGAATTGAACCCCTGACCTTTTGAATGCCATTCAAACGCTCTAGCCAACTGAGCTACACCCCCAAAGGATTATTCTATATTAAAGATACCCTATCCACATTTTTCCGTCAAGCCCTAAAAATAGAAATAAATTTTGTTTTTGTCAAGAGAAGCCATTCCACCATTTGAAACGCTTCTAAGCGGCTGAGGGGAGTCGAACCCCCTTCACGAGCTTGGGAAGCTCGGGTAATGCCGGTATACGACAGCCGCATGGTATCTTGTATACCACATAACCATGGTTTTGTCAAGTACGCGCGATGCCTCATTTTGAAAAAGTAACCCAAATCAAGGCAGACTATCCGGTATCTACAGCTACCGGAGGTCAAAATAGGGGGTTAACCATGAAAGAAAAAAGCGGTTACAAAGCCGGTTCGTTCACGTTATCAAAAGACCGAAGGGAAAAGAAGGCGATTATCCTGAACGAATGTACTCAGACCACGGGATACAACCGGAAGTACCGCCCTGCGTATTCTTAACAGGCGGGAAACAAAGGAGGTCACACTCCGCGCGAAAGACGGGAGGGTCAAACTCAAGCCGTTGAAAAACCCGTCCAACCGCAACGGCAAGAAAAAATCTATACCGACGATGTTATAGCTTCCCTGCGCCTTATCCGGACATTTCTCTGGGACAAATACGGGAAAATCCTCGCCCTCCTTATGAGGCGGCAGATGCCTTCATCGCTTTATGGCCGACCTTGACGCCATGAGGTTGAAAGGGAAAAGTCTCACCAAACCCGGCGATATACGCAAGTGCCGTATACACCCATACGGACATTTTATACTTCGGAGGAGCGAAAACCGTCCGGTTTTATCCAAATCAACACGGTTCGCCATTGCGGACAAACTACACAAGGCTATCCCTTTCACCCGTTCAAGAGACCATAAAAAAACGGCGCCGTCGCCCGTGAATATATTGGCTACGACCGCCTTGAAGGAAATATCCTACAGGTTGCCGCCGTATACCGCGACCTTGTCCCGCTCCTCAATTATTTCATACCGCCAACGAAACTTGAACACAAAATAAAACCGGTTCCAAAGAGATCTAAAATTATGACGCGCCCCCGCAGTCCCTATCAGAGGCTCATGGAATCGGAGGCGCTCTCTTCCGAAGTAAAAGCGGAACGCTTAAGGCTTTACGAACGTTACAATCCGGTCAGCCTTCAGCACAATGTCAACAAGGCTACCCTCGCACTGCGGGAAGTCGTCGCCGCCAGACTTCCTTCGAGCGATGAACCGGCGGCTTAAAGTTACTTTTTTCTAAATGAGGCATTTCGGGGATACAGTTAAAAAATGCGAAATCGTGGAGCCTGTGTGCAGCCTGCCGAGGTTCAGGGCACGACCCCTCACCCCGAATGAACGCCGCCTACCGGATACGGCACGGCCCGTTAGGGCACAGCACGTTCATCATCTTTTCAAGCAATGTATATAATAACAAGTCATCACCGCATACCGCGGTAAACAACCGCGATCACAACAGGCACGCTTCCTGCCAAACCACGCGAGATGGCAACCTCATCGGTGAGTCCTCACTCAGAGCGAGGACTCATGCCATTATTCTGATAGGATGCGTATGATCTCTTCCGGGCTTGCCGCACGGAGTATCTGACTTCGTTTCTCTTCACTCTTAAAGAGGAGACTCACCTCGGCAAGAAACTGAAGATGCGGACCCGTCTGTTCAACAGGAGAAAGCGTCATAATGAAAATACGGCAAGGCTTATGATCCAAAGCATCAAAATCAATAGGCTCATCTGAAACCCCAATGCAAGCAACCAAGTTCTGTAATGTTTGGCTCTTACCATGAGGAATCGCTATTCCGTGTTTCATACCCGTAGACATCTTGGTTTCCCGCTCCATAACCGCCGCAAACGCGGCCGCACGGTCAGATATCTTGTTCGCCGATACCAATATATCAAGCAATTCATTGATAATATCTTCTTTTGAAGAACCTTTTAAGTGCAAACAAATTGTCTCTTTAGTAAGCACGCTCTTTAAATTGATACTCATGGTAAAGAGTATAGGCGTATATTATTCAAAAGTCAAGATTTTTTAATCTTTTTCTATCTTTTATAAGCAAGTTTCTTAACGCAACCGGTTTCGTTAAACGCCCCATACGGTTAATAGGTCTCGCCTCTTTTTCTGTTTTGTGTTACTATCGCCGTATGGCATATACCGATCTGCACCATTTCATTAACACATTAGAGCATGAAGGAGATCTCAAACGTATCGCGGCCGAGGTCGATCCCGTGTTGGAAATCAGCGGGATTGCAAGCCGCGTTATGAAGGAAGGCGGACCCGCGCTGCTCTTTGAACGGGTAAAGGGATCAAACTATTCCCTGCTCATAAACGCAATGGGGAGTGAACGCCGCATGGCGCGTGCGCTGGGCGTACAGAGCCTTGACGCAAAGGCTGCCGAAATCGAAGACCTTATCGCGTGGATGTGGCAAACCGCGCGGACGTTTTCCGGTATGCCAACCGCAGCCGCGCTCGTTAAAACAATGCCGGATATCTTACCGGAACTGCCGCGGATACTGAAACACGGTTTGAGCCTGCTCCCCAAAATAACGCGTCATCCGCTCTGTCAGGAAATCATTGATGATGAAGCCGGCTTTGAAAGCCTGCCGGTTCTCAAGTGTTGGCCTTTGGATGGCGGACGTTTTCTCACTCTGCCCCTTGTCTGTACGGAAGATCCGGAAACGCGCGTCCGCAACGTGGGCATGTACCGGATGCAGGTCTATGATAACCGGACCGCGGGCATGCACTGGCATATCCATAAGGACGGGGCGCATTTTTTTGAAACCTACCGGCGGCGCGGGCAAAGAATGCCGGTTGCAGTCGCATTAGGCTGCGATCCGGCCGTAACGTACGCGTCCACAGCGCCTCTACCCGAAGGCGTGTGGGAAATGATCTTCGCCGGCTTCTTACGAGGCAAACCCGCATCCGTGTGCAAAGCGACCTTGAGCGGTTTGCTTGTGCCTGCTGACGCGGAATTCATTCTCGAAGGGTATGTTGATCCTCATGAAGTCCGTATGGAAGGGCCGTTCGGAGATCACACGGGCTTTTATTCTTTGGAAGACGAATATCCGGTGTTTCACCTTGAACGCATCACGCGGCGGAAAAACCCCGTGTATCCGGCTACTGTGGTAGGGCGTCCTCCGAAAGAGGATTGCTGGATGGCAAAGGCTACGGAACGTCTGTTTCTGCCGTTACTCAAACAGCTCTGCCCTGAGATCGTCGATATTAACATGCCGGTTGAAGGCGTTTTCCATAATTGCGTTATTGTTTCCATTACGAAGCGTTTCCCCGGACACGCCCGCAAAGTCATGCATTTCCTGTGGGGCATGGGGCAGATGATGTACGCAAAGCTCATCGTTATTGTCGATGCACAGGTGAATGTACACGATGTATCCGAAGTTTCATGGCGCGCGTTCAACAACATCGACGCGCGCCGCGATCTCGTATTGAGCGACGGTCCTCTTGATGCGCTCGATCACTCCTCGCCGCTGCCCCGCTATGGTACGCGGCTGGGCATTGATGCGACTCGCAAGGGAACGGACGAGGGACACAGCCGCCCATGGCCGCCGGAGATCGCCATGGACGCGGATATTGCTGCGCTCATTGACCGGCGCTGGAACGAATATGGACTATAATGAGACGCGGACGCGTGCATGAATTCTTTTAATATATTCAATACGGCTAAAATAGCGCAAAAAGTGCGGCTCATCGGCGGCGCGGTGATGTTCCGTCATACGCTTTTTTCGCTGCCTTTTGCAATAACCGCGATTTTGCTTGAGACAAACGGACATCCCGCTCCTCAAAAAGTGATCCTTATTCTGATTGCGGCTACGGCGGGCAGGAACGCGGCAAACGCCCTTAATCGCGTGATCGATGCGGATATTGACAAGAAAAACGAACGTACCTCGGACAGACATATTCCGCGCGGCGCGCTTTCAAAGAAAGCGCTGCTCGTGTTTGCGTTTGTACTGTGCGCCGTGGTAGCATTTGCCGCGTGTATGCTGAATTGGTTGTGCGCCGCCCTCTTGCCGGCTGCGGCGATTCTCATCGGCGGCTATTCGTTCTCAAAACGTTTTACCTGGCTCTGCCACTACTGGCTGGGGCTTGCATGCTGCTGCGCCGTTATGGGATCTTTTCTGGCGCTTACCGGCCATTTCGCGGTCCGTTACTTTGTACTTGCGCTCGCTCACTGCCTCTGGGTTGCGGGGTTCGACATTATTTACGCGCTGCAGGACATAGCGTTCGACCGTGCGGAACGTCTCCACTCAATTCCCGCCCGTTTCGGCGCGGGAACCGCGCGTATCATCGCAGCGGTTTCCCACTTCGTAAGTATTGCCGCCCTGTGTATGGTACCGGTCTTCTGGAACGTATCGGTCATCTACCTCACTGCCGTCTGCGTTTCAGCCTTACTCCTCTTTGCGGAACACCGTATTGCACTCGGCAAAATGGGCTTGTTCCATATACACAAGGAACACCGGATACGTATAGCGAGTTATTCAATCAATGAGATCGTACCGCTCGTTATCCTGCTTGGCACGATACTGGATATATACGCATGAAAAGTAGGGGTCGCCTCATTGCCTTTGGGAGCAAAGATAGAAATAATTGCACGCAGGAGATAGTCTGGTATGTTTTCCTTGATTTCGTTCTTTTCATACGTTTTGGTTATGAGTTATACGCCGGGACCCATTAATAGTATGTCTATGAATAATGTAAAAACCATAGGTTTAAGAAACAGCATATTGTTTAATTTAGGTAATTATGCGGGACATTTTATGGTAATGCTGGGTTGTTTGGCTTTTTCAAAAATCTTATATACCGCAATCCCGCAAATACAATTTCCCATGAAAATATTGGGATCCATTTATTTGGCCTATTTGATTATTAAAACAATAGTTCCGTCAAAAAAACATGAAACAAAAGAAAATGATAGCAGCAATAGAAGTTTTTTTGTGGGGCTGTTATTACAGTTAGTAAATATAAAAGTAATACTTTTTGGCATAACCGCAATATCATCCTATTTATTGCCCTATTACAAGAACACCCTCATATTAATGTTATTTGCCGTTTTAATGTCTACAATACAATTGAGCGGAAATATATGCTGGACATTATTTGGATCATTAATGAATAAACTGTTCTATAATCATAGAACCGTATTAAATATAATAATGGCGGCAATGCTGTTATATTGTATTGTAAAATTATTGGTATAAAATAATAGCGTGCGGTGAAACGGCCCGTAACGGGCCTGGATCGGAATAGGTAAACGTTTCCTCAAATACCGGTCGGGATGCCCCTCAAGCAAACGGGCCGGTTCATTCACTTCCTTAAATGTATGCCCGGCGTCTTTATATTCAATTACACGCTTTCTGAATACTACGCCGTATGCCATAGTAAAATAAATATTTTCGATATTGTAAAGTAAAACGACTATAACAAGCCTATGGACTTCCCCCGATATGATGGACAGGTTAAGCAGTGCTGTAATGTGTTAATGCTATCGGTATAGCATAGCCGAGCGCCGAATGTCTACGGCGCTTATTATAATACAGTTCAATATACTCAAATACTTCTACCCTCACCTCCTCTTTTGAATGTCTCCCTTCCGCCTTATCCGCTTCCGCTTTTAACGTCTTAAAAAAACGCTCCGCACAGGCATTGCCCCGACGGTTCCCTTTCCGGCTCATACTCCGTCCGACCGGCGGACGCCGCGCCGACGGCGCCGCTCAAAATTCTTTACCGCAATACCGTACTCCCCGATCCGAATGAAAGAGGAGACCGCTCTTCGGCTTGCGGTTCGTGCGGGCCGTCATAAGCGCATCGCATACATGACCGGCTTCCCCGTCCTCCGAAAACGCCC
>JAITAN010000077.1 GCA_031284105.1 Treponema sp.
CCGGCGTACCGCCTGCCCTATACCGGATGTCCGGTAAAGGACGGCGGCGATGCCGGCGCCCTTCCATTCCCACCATGTAAGAATTATTGCCTGGTATTGAAAATTGCTTGCAAAATATAGAATAAGAAGTATACTTAACCCTATGGTACAACTTAATCCTATGGTACAAAAGAAGAAAATCGGTTTGGTTCTCGCTTCGATACATACCGGTTCGGCGCGCGGCGTATGGTCCCACTTTGCTCAAGGTGCGATGGCGGAAAAGGTTGACCTGTTTGTTTTTCCGGGAGGAAAACTCAACTCATTGAACGATCTTGAATACTTGCGAAATCCGATTTATACGCTGGTAAATACCCGTAATCTGGACGGTTTGATAAGCTGGAGTTCTTCTTTGGGCTGTTCGTGTTCTACGGAATTCAAGGATTTTCACCGCGCCTTTGAAAACCTGCCCTTCACAACCATTGCGGATAAAATCGAAGGGCATCCGTGCGTGCGCTTCGATGCATACGAGGGAATGAAAAAACTGACCCGTTATTTTATCAAGAATGGCTCGCGAAAGATCGCGTTCTTACGCGGACCGGATACCCATACATCCGCAATAGACCGGTATCATGGGTACCGCGATGCGCTTAAAGAGGCGGAGCTTCCTTACAACGAAAAACTCGTGAGCGATCCCTTCGACTGGAACAGCGGGGCAGGCGCATGCGTTCAGCTTTTTTCAGGACGGGGTCTGAAACCCGGCAAAGAGTTCGATACCCTGATAGGATCAAGCGATCTAATGACCCTGCCCGCTATTTACTACCTTCGCAAACAAGGGTATTCCCGGCCGCTTTACTACCGGGCAGGCGGTTTTAACAATAGTATAGAAAGCAAAATAAAACCTTTTTCAACCGTGGAAATACCGTATACAAAACTGAGCGGAGAATCGTTCAAGATACTTAAAACCCTGCTGGAAACGCCGGACGCCCGGATACCCGATGTGTCGCTGCCGTGCCGTCTTGTCATCAGAGATACTGCGCGGGACGCATGGGAAACCGGAAACCAAGTGAAAAACAGGCGCGTACAAAGAGGTTTAGACGAGGAAGAAAAGAAAGCCTTTACGTTTCCCCTTACCGATGCGCTTTTACGAGGAAGAGAAGACCTGTTCTTTGAATTGGTATCGAAACAGTACATCACATTTCTTGAATATCAGGAGGATACCGGCTATTTCTTCGAGATGATCGAGTATGTTCTTGAAAAGCCGTCCGCTTCGATTAGCGCTAGAAAATTGAGAGACATTGCAGCGGAAACATACCGGATTATTTCAGGTATGCAGGAACAACGGTATGTCCTATCCCTTCACGAAAGAGAACAGCGGAACAGTATGCTGAATTCCCTTAAATGCGAATTGCTTGGGGCAAAAGATAGAAAAGCAATAGTGGAAAGCCTTGCGCGGCACCTGCCGAAAATAGGCGTCTATACCGCGTGTTTGGTGCTGTACAAGGACGATCAGGTCTCGGAGTGTATCGGCAGTTTTTCTTCGGCAGGCATCAGCACCGCCTCTCATACTTTTCCCGCGTGCCTGCTTTTCCCCGCCGATTTTCAGGATCAGTATCAGAACGGGCTATTTCTGGTGCAGCCCCTGTTTATCGAGAATCAGTCGCTGGGGTATTTTGTTCACAATATCCCCTTCTTTGACGGGGTTATTCTGGAGGAACTCCGCTCCGCGGTGAGCAATGCATTCAAGGGTATGTTCCTTTTTGAGGAAACGTACCGCGCAAAACAGCTTGCCGAGCGTTCAGAACGCGCAAAGACCGAATTCTTCGCCGCAGTAGGCAACAATGTAGATAAACCTTTTGAGGAAGTGCTTGTTACCATTGAAGCGCTTGAAGCAAGTATACGGCCGAAGGAAAATCCTGAAATACTCAATAAGATACAGATGCTTAAAGATGCCGCAAGAGAGCGCCGGAATCAGGTTCACCGGTTGATAGAGCTAACGGTTTCCCAGACCGAAGAGCTTTCGTTCAAGAAAAACTTGTTTAACATACGCGATATATTGCCCGATCTGGAAGGGACGTTTCCCTTGCTCCAAGGCAATGAAGAACGGCTTTCCGGCATTTTCGCGCTTATCAGAAATGAATACCGAGGTAAAATTGAGGCGTATTACCAGTATCAAGGGCTTGAAATCCGTTTCAACGGGTCCGGCGCATTGGCAAGGCATATCGTTATTATGATAGAGCGGATTATCCTTATGCACCATGGAAAAGTAGTCTGCGCCGATGGGGGTTGTTCGGTTACGCTTCCCTGGACAACATTTTCAGGGCAAACCGCGGATACTCTGGCGGAATACCCGCCAAAAGCCGAGTCTTTTGGCGGCGAGGTTAAAAACAGGCATATACTGCTTTTATCCGATGTTCCGGTTGATGTAAAAGCGCTTTTCGGCTTGCCCGTCATCAAAAGCACGGAAAAAGCCTTGAACATGGGCAAGAAAGTAGCGTTTATTCTATGGGACGCCGGCGCTATGGCAAGGAGTACGCCCTCTTCTGAGTACAGCTCCGGTATTCTCGACCTGTTCCGTTCTCATCAGGAATTTTTCCAAACCCCGATTCTCTGCTTTGGGAAACGCCTTTCCGGTGAAACCATACGTCAGGCTTTGGAAGAGGAAAGCCGGCATATCAAAAGGGGGACCGTTTTGTTTATCGGTACCAAGGAAGACTTGAGCGGCGGCGATCTGTCCAAAGGAGAACTCCTGTCCTCATGGATAGACGGTGATGTACTGGTACGTATCGCTTCCTCCGAAGATTTTATTGCTGCGGTATCCAAGACCGTACCCGATCTCATCGGTCTTGGCGACATTGATATTGAGATGATAAAAACCATACGCAACCATCCGGCAACGGCAATGACGCCGGTCATTGTGATACCCGAATATATCAAGACGTTCGAACCGGTAAAGGAACTCGGCAAATACTCGCGGGTGGTATTGTGTAACCGCTCCGTCGCGTCTTCACCGGCGTTCTGCGCCCGCGTACGGGCTATTGCAGCCGGAGGCGCCATTCTTCCCATATTTACCGGTCTATTGGTAAAGAAAGCCATTCTCTACTTTAATCAGCATGCTCACTCTCATATTTTCAGGTGGAAACTCGCAGATGCGGTCGGCATCAGCGAAGACTACCTGTCAAGAATTTTCCACCGCGAAATAGGCATGTCCCTGTGGGAATACCTCAACTATTACCGTGTGTTTATGGCCGTAGAGCTGCTCATACATTCAGGCGACACCATCGCGCAAATAGTGGATAAAACCGGTTTTCAGGATCAGGCGTATTTTTGCCGCGTATTCAAGAAAATCTACGGCAAATCACCAAACTGGATCAGAAAATGAATTCTCCGGCCGCTTCTTTATCATAACGTTAGGGAAGCGCCGATTAATTACCGGAAAAGGGGTTTGCGGGTGTTTTATCGGACAAAAGCCGTAGACCGGACTTCCCCCGATGTGGCGGACGGTAGGTAAGCAGTGCTGCAATGTGTTACCGCTATCGGTATAGCATAGTCGAGCGCCGTATCTCTTATCTCTACGGCGCTTATTATAATACGGTTCCCTATACTCACATACTTCTACCCTCCCCTCCTCTTTCGTCTGCCTCCCTTCCGCCTGATTCGCTTCCGCTTTTAACGTCTTGAAAAAACTCTCCGCACAGGCTTTGTCCCGACGGTTCCCCTTCCGGCTCATACTCCGTCCGACCGGCGGACGCCACGCCGACGGCGCGTCTCGAAATTCTTTACCGCAATACCGTACTCCCCGGTCCGAATGAAAGAGGAGACCGCTCTTCGGCTTGCGGTTCGTGCGGGCCGTCATAAGCGC
>JAITAN010000143.1 GCA_031284105.1 Treponema sp.
TAAATCAGTCCGACCTCGCTGCCAATACTGCGATGCCATACATAGATAACGGGGCGGACATGGCGTTTTGCTTTAGTTAGCTGCTCTTTTTTTATTCTTTTTTTTCTTGAGGTCTGAGACGGTCTTAGAAAGAGGCCGGCCTGCAAAAAACCGTAGGCCCGTCCTCGATACAACACCGAAATCTTGAAACAAGCTGGCGCAGGCCGGCCTGTGAAACTTAATTTTTTGTTTTTTTAGAATTTTTCATCCCGGATAAGGGCTATAGTAGGAGAATTGGGGTTTAATCTGGCAGCGCCGTCGAAGCGGTTTTTCTTACGGCTCAAAAGGTTTCGAGGGGTATGCACCCGCTATGAGAAGCTTGGCCGTATGTTTACCGCTTTTATCTATTTGGCTTGTATTTATATCTCTTTCCCCTACTGTGAACACGCCCTACCCTATATTTGTTTGCGTATTATTGAATAGACCCTAGTACTGATTAAATCCAGCCCTTCGCACGTAGATTTCTTTTATTGCTTCCCACAATCCATTCAAATAGGCGGCCCCAAGCGCACGATCGTACAAACCATAGCCGGGCATTCCTTTTTCACCCCAAATATTTCGGCCATGATCCGGCCGTATGGGACCATCAAAACCGGTATTATAAAGCGCCTCTACTATGGAAAAAATATCCAAAGACCCATCACGACTTAAATGGGCTGCTTCTTCGAATTTTCCCGGGGCGGTGTGCAGAAGGTTTCGTATATGGGCAAAGTGAATGCGACCCTTTAACGTTCTTATAATATCCGGAATATCGTTTTCGGGGTTGGTACCGAGGCTGCCGGTGCAGAGAGTTACCCCGTTGTGCTGATCATTAACCGTAAGAATCAAGCGGGACAACTTCTCTTTGTTGGTTACGATCCGCGGCAAGCCAAAGACCGGCCATGCCGGATCGTCCGGATGAATTGCCATATTGATATTGTATTTGTTACAGACCGGCATGATGCGCATCAGGAAATAACACAGATTGGCAAACAACCGTTCTTCATCAATGTCCTTATACAAGGCAAAAAGCTCTTTAAGTTTTGACAAGCGTTCAGGCTCCCAGCCGGCGAGCATAAAACCATTAGCTTGGCGCTCGATCAAAGCTTGCATATTATTCGGGTCTATGGTTTCGATGACGGACTGGTCGTATGCCATAGTTGTACTCCCATCAGGGCGTACTTTAGCAAGGTCGGTGCGTGTCCAATCAAAAACCGGCATAAAGTTGTAACAGACCAGATGAATATCCGCCTGCCCGAGACGTTCTAAGGTGATGATATAGTTATCAATGTGCTTTTCCCGATCCGGTGCAGCCGTTTTAATGGAATCGTGAATATTAACACTTTCAATACCGGCAAGTTTTAGCCCGGCGTCTTCTACCGCCTTTTTAAGCACGGCAATTTCCGCCGCTTCCCATACTTCACCCGGCTGTTTGTTGTAAAGAGTCGAGATTACACCGGTTACACCCGGCACCTGCCGTATCTGTTCAAGGGTCACCGGATCATAACCGGGACCAAACCACCGCATTGTCATTTGCATAAAAAACTCCTCATTATTATAGTCCACAAGATTGACAAGTCCCCCGCTTAAAAAGGGGGATTCTTGATTCTAAGTCCGCCGTTATCGTGCGGTTGGCTTAAATAAACTATCCAATGGATTGTATGATTTTCTCTTATTTTTGCTGTTCTGGTCAAGGGTAAAATGCGGCTCAGCTTTGAACCTTAGCGCCGTGAACAAAAGCGGAAGCTGAAACTAAAGGAAGCCAGTTGGCAGAAGGAATTGATAGACTTGTGAACGGGGGGAGGGGGAACCTAATGAAAGGTTCCCCCTTTTTAGGGACTGTTAAAAACAGGGGGAATGTGCTTTGTGTTCCTCAATATACCCAAATAAGCACGAGCACATTCGCGACTTTCTCTTTTTCATTTTATGGCTCGCGGTGCTGTACCGGAGAGCGTTACGCCTGACCTTTGACTTCTTGCACATCGAAGTTTAGGGTAAGACCTCCTTACACGCCTGCTCTCGGCAGCAACACCGCAAGCCCGCCTGATTTTTTAATTACATAGCATACGAAAAAAAATCATGTCTGTTTTTGAATTTGCGGCGTATCTCTTTTAGCGCTTTGATTTCAAGCTGCCTTACTGTCTCCGGAGAAACGCCTAATGTGTCGCTGGTTTTTTTAAGCGAATAGTATTCACCGCTATTCAGCTGATACCGGTACATGAGTACGTCCCGTTCTTTTTCTTCAAGAGTGTTAAGAACACTCATAGTTTCAAACGTTACCGACTGCCGCATAAACTGCTCTTCCGGGTTGTAAGTATAGTCTTCGTAGTAATCAAGCGGCGTACTGTTTTCTACAACTTCATTATTATTTATATCCAACGAAATAAAATCATTGGCTATGCTCAAAATACATTCGATTTCTTTAACTGGTAAGCCCAATTCCTCGGCTATTTCCTCGATTTTCGGCCTGCGCATAAGCGTTTGGCTAAGACTATGGTAAGCTTTCTGTACTTTCCGGTATAGTTCTTCCTTTCTATAAGGCAGCCTTATAGAACGCTTTTTATTGTAAAGGAATCGGGTGATAGACTGCCGTATCCAAAAGATAGCATAGGTTGAGAAGCGCACTCGTTTTGCATGGTCGTACCTTTCCGCCGCCTGTATAAGTCCAAGATTTCCCTCTTGGATAATATCCATAAAAGAGATCTCCTCAGACATATAATTATGAGCAATTTTTGTAACTAAACGTAAATTGGCTTCGATCAATTTATTACGCGCATTTATGTCTCCATGCTGAATAGACTTTGATAATTCCATCTCTTCTTCAAAAGAAAGAAGAGGAATTAGCCTAATCCGCTCAAAATAGCTTTGCAGCAAATTATTCTCCTGCAGATTTTTAGTTCTGTTACTCATTGTTTTCTGATTCATAAATACCTCCTTGGAATCTGTCTTTCTACAAAGGTAATAAGCATATTTTGTGCCAAGGGAACTACTATGCACGATAAAATTTTAACTATATGTATGGGAAATAATTAGTACTACCAGTACTAAAGAAGCAAGTGCTGTGCAGCTTAGAGCTGTATGATATTGTGAACAACGTTATAGAAAAGATTAAGAATTTCGTTAGCAAGCGGCAGGATACTTTTCTTTTCTCTTTTTTGTGTGCTATTATCTATTGGTATGATACATGAGTATGTAGTTCCTTGTAATATTGACAATCGTATTATGGAACGGGCGGCGGATATTCTTAAGAACGGCGGCATTGTTGCATTACCGACAGATACCAGTTGGATCGCTTGCTGTTCTTTTGCATCAAGCGCCGGTATAAAAAGGCTGCGCCGGTTATCAGGCACGCGTAACGAGCGTTTTTTTACGTTGCTGTGTACGAATATTTCTCATGCAGGTGAATTTTGCTCTCTTGATAACACGCGGTTTCGGTTAATAAAACGTCTCATTCCGGGCCCGTTTGTCTTTATTCTTAAAACGCTCTTAGGCGCAGAGCGGACGCTTGGCCTTAAACGGCCTGAGCTTGGTATTCGTATTCCTAATCACCCCATACCTCACGCTCTGATAAAAAGTCTTGGGCAGCCTTTGTATTCAATAACGGCAAAACGAAGCATGTGTACCGGAAGCGAGTATGAAACGGACGCGCAGTCGCTTTTCATTCCGGAGGAGGAACTGTTTGAAGGCGGTTGGGAATTGGAAGCGCTGGAAGGGATAGATTGTATACTTGATCCGAGTGAAGACCTTGAGCGGCTTTTTTCTACTATTCTTGATCTGTGCGGTGATGAAGCTCTTGTAGTACGGCAAGGCGCAGGTAATAGCGTCAACTAAGACTTTCGGCATATGCTAAGCCTGCCAAACATGCAGTCCACAAGTCCCGGTATGCCATCTACAAGACGAGGCCTATTAGCATCACCGGCAGGAAGCGTCCACGCAATACTCTTTACGCCCATGAGGGCTGTTCCCAGCGGTTGGGAATTGGAAGCGCTGGAAGGGATAGATTGTATACTCGATCCGAGTGAAGACCTTGAGCGGCTTTTTTCTACTATTCTTGATCTGTGCGGCGATGAAGCTCTTGTAGTACGGCAAGGCGCAGGTAATAAAAAATATGATTTAGCCATCGCGGATTATTCGGAGATAATACGACTTGATCCAAAATGTGCTGAAGCTTTAGGCAATCGAGGTGAAATATATCTTGCCAAAGGTGATCATGATCATGCAATATCTGATTTTGATGAAGCTCTAAAAATAAAGCCTGAACTTGATAGTATAGATGATCTTCGGCAAAAGGCTTTTAAAAATAAAAAAAATGTAAGCAATGGGCACTGCATATAACAGGACTGTATATGCTTTACCGCCGTAGGCGGCTCGGCCTCCATTCGCCTAGGTCAGTCGCTACGCTCCATTCCCACGCAAAACCTCCGCCACAGTTTGTCCGCCCTAAAAATGCTACGCATTTTTTTATTCGGGCTGTCAAACCGTCGCAAACAGCCGGAACGTTATGCACCATTTTGGAACTGCCCCATAATACTTGAACTTTTTTATAAAAAACACTAGACTCATGCAACATGGGCTTATCGGGCGGTGGGCGGGGATTGTACTCAAGAATTGCAACAAACCCTCACGGAACGTTTAAGCGGCTTGGAGTAAAAAATGAATATTTTTGAAAAATCGGACGCCTTCTACCTGTTGGCGTTTTTTTTCATTGTTATTTCTCTAGGAACCGTGATGCTCCTACTGCCGGGTATGTGGACGGGCGGCGGGGCTGGGCGCGGCACACTGGGCTTTACGGACGCCGTCTTTACCGCTTCTTCGGCTGTGTGTGTGGCCGGACTCGGTACGGTTGACATGTCCGCTTTCAGCAGAGCCGGACAGATCGTCATTCTCCTCCTTATACAGACCGGCGGACTTGGCATCATCAGCTTCAGCTCCCTTATTCTTACCATTTCGGGCAACCGGTTGGGTTTGAACAGGCGCAGTACCATTCAGGGCTTCTATCTTGACGGCGTAGAGTACCGCCCTCAAAAGATAGTACAAAGCATCATCAGGTTTACCCTCATCATAGAAGCCATAGGCGCGGCCGCGCTGTCGCTCTTGTTTAGGAACTACGGCGAGCGGAACTGGCTTTTCATGGGCGTTTTTCATGCGGTTTCCGCATTCTGCAATACCGGCATCTCGGTTTTTTCGGGCGGACTCCAACGCTTCTCCGGCAGCATACCGATTATAATGGTGCTTATGACGCTTATCCTTTTAGGCGGCATCGGTTTTCTGGTTCTCCACGATGTGCTGCGTTTCATTACCGGAAAAACCAAACGCCTCCAATACCACAGTAAGGTTATTCTTGCGATGACCGGCATCATCATTACGGCAAGCTCGCTTTTTTTCATTATATTTGAGAGAACACGGCTTTTCCGCGCCATGTCGATGCCCGCTGCCCTTATGAACGCGATCTTCCAATCCGTGAACACCCGCAGCGGCGGCTTTGATGTAGTAGCACAAAGCGGCTTAACCCAGCCCTCAAAACTCCTCACTGCGATCCTCATGCTCATAGGCGGCGCTCCCGGTTCCATTGCGGGCGGCGTCAAGGTAACTACGGTCTTCGTACTGTTTGCCTTTCTCTTTTGCCCCGCGGACAAAGCCGGAGACATCAAGATTTTCCGGCGGAGGCTCACCGGCGAGTCTATCAATAAGGCGGTTATTTATGCGTTTAAGGCGCTGATAGTGCTTGCTCTATTCATAATAGCGCTCACCGCTTCCGAGTGTTTTACGGAAAAGCCGTTCGGCGCAATAGCCTTTGAGGTGTTTTCCGCGTTCGCCACCGTGGGCTTGAGTCTCGGCATTACCGGCGATTTATCAACCATTGGAAAGTGGATCATCATCGGCGCAATGTTTGCGGGACGCGTCGGACTTATTGCTCTTGCTTTTCCCGCGCTGGCGCGTACCAACCCCGATATAACATACCCGAAAGGGACATTGTTAATGGAATAGGAGGAATCATGAAACAGATAGCTATATTGGGATTAGGCTATTTTGGTAAAAGTATTCTGGAAGAGCTTTTAAGCCTTAACGTGGAAGTGTTCATTATCGACCGTGATAAAGACGCGGTTGACGCGTACAAGGATACATCCGCCAATTCGGTGGCGCTGGATATTCTGAATGTTGAAAACCTGCGTAAAATACTGCCCGAAACCGTTGACGCGGTTATTATTGATATGGGGCATAGCATCGAGGCAGCTATTTTGGCGACCAGCTATTGCGCCAAACTGAAGATCCCGGCCATTATCGTAAAAGCGGAATCTGAACATCTGGGGGAAATCCTCGCATTAGTCGGCGCTACAAAGGTTGTATTTCCGAACAAGGAGGCGGCAAAGCGCATAACGCCCCTGCTTTTCTCCTCAACGTTATTGACGTATATACCGGTAAGCGATAAATTGAGTATTGCCGAACTCAAAATCCCGGATTTTCTGATAGGCAAGACGCTTATGAAATCAGAAATACGGGAGAAACACCATCTCAATTTGATTTCCATACGCGATCCAAACGGAGAATATGTATTTTGTCCCGCAGACTACGTGTTTGATGATGATGACATCGGTCTTTTTTCAGGCAATGAGGCGGATTTGAACAAATTTGCGGTTGTCGCACCGAAAGAAAGCGGATACAAGGGCATTATCGAAAAATTTATGCAATTCATACGGAAAAAAGGCGCGTAGCCGGCGCGTAGCCGCGCGCGCGTAAACCACGCGGCAAGGGAGGACTTATGGCTTTAACGGTAAAGCAAAAACTGGGATTCGGTATTTTTGATTTGGGCGGAAACCTGCTTTTTACGGCGCTCGGTTTCTGGAGTCTTAACTACCTCACCGATACGGTAGGTTTGGCGGCGGCGTTGGCGGGCGGGGCGGTTATGATCGGCAAGTTTTGGGACGCGGTAACGGATCCGGTCATGGGCTACGTATCGGACCGCACTAATTCACGCTGGGGGCGGCGCAGGCCGTACCTCCTTTTCGGCGCGATTCCCATATTCCTTACCATGATTTTCTTTTTCACCAAGCCGGATTACCTTGCGTCAGGCGGCGCAGCCAGCCCCATCACGCTTACTATCTGGGCGGTCATCGCGCTCATGCTGCTCAATACGGCAAGCACGGTCATCAACATACCGTATTCGTCATTGACGCCCGAACTTACCAACGACTACCATGAACGTACCAGCCTCAACGGATACCGGTTCGGTTGCGCGGTTTTCGGCACCATCATCGGCGCGGCCGCGGTGCAGCCCATAGTGGACGCCTTCCCTGACCGCAAGGCAGGGTTCATCGCGGTTGGAGTAGTATTGGGCGGCGTCATCGCCGTCGCCACGCTTCTCACCTTTTTTGGAACCAAAGAACGCGCCCATACAAAAGAAGACTTTCCGACCAAGGGCTTTTTCATCACATATAAGGAAGTTCTCACCAATAAACCCTATCTCATTTTGCTGTTTACCTATGCGTTGCACCTCTGCGCCCTCACTTTTTTGCAGGGAATCCTCGTATACTACACGAAGTACATCTACAACAACGAAGGACTCGCAACGCCGGCAATGGTGGCGCTGCTCCTTGTCGCAATGGTTTTTATCCCCATTTCGGTGCTTGTAGCCAAGAAGATCGGCAAGAAGCTGGTGTACCAGATATGCTTCATTATATTGGGGAGCACGTGCCTCCTTGTTTTCTTGTTTGGGCACACGCTTGGCCCGAATTTCTTCCTTGGAATAATGCTCTACGCGGGAATCGGACTCGGCTTTAGTTATGTGGCGCCCTTCGCCATGGTGCCGGACGCGGTGGAATACGATGCGGTAAAAACCGGCGAGCGCAAAGAGGGCGCGTATTACGGCATCTGGACGTTTATCGCCAAAGTGGGACAATCGCTTTCGGTGTTTTTGTCCGGTCTTATCCTTTCCGCGGGCGGGTACATAGCCGATGCGGTTCAGGGGAGCGATTCTCTATTTGCCATACGGCTCATCATCGGTCCCATACCCGCGCTCATTTTCGCTGCCGCCATTGTTGTAATACATTTTTACCCGCTTGATGAAAAAACGTACAATACCTTGGTAAAGACATGAGCAAAAAGCTTTTCGCGCTACGGGGCGCGGCTCAAGCCTTAAACACGGCGGAAGATATTGAAAAATGGACGGTGTTCCTCTACGACGGACTCTTGAAACTGAACAAGCTGGAAGAAGACGACATCGTATCGGTTGTTTTTTCCGTTACTAGGGATTTAGATGAGGAAAACCCGGCCGCCGCGCTCCGTCATGCCGGCAGAGCCGCGGCATTATCCCTCTTTGCGGTACAGGAAGCCTTTGTCAAAGACGGGCTTCCGCGCGCCATCCGCATCCTTATTCACTGTTACCTTGACGAAGGCGCTGTGGGGCGTCATTTCTACTGCAACGGGGCAGAGGCTCTCCGCCCGGATAGGACGCACTCGAACCGGGCGTGAACGGATGGTATTCCAACGTTTGAAAAAATAGCAACGGCTTATACGAAAGATTTCAACGTAATGGGTGTTAGCGCCTTTTTACCGTGTTAGAAAAGGAATGCGCCCTCTTGCGCCATTTTTCCGTATCGGCTTACTATACCCATCTTGAAAACGTTGATCAACACAAACAACTACAAGGCGAAGTCTGCGGCTTCAAAGCCGGCGGTTTCGCCGGCCCTCAATGATAGGTAACAAAAAGGCGGCGCGTCAAATACCTATTGGACACGCCGGCCGCGCAGCCCATGCGCCCGGACGGTTATTCGCCATAGCCAACGAAGCAGAACGGAGAACGTAGGAGTAACGGTTAGCTGCCGGGAATTGGATTGTTTGCATGACGCCGGAGCTGCGGGCCGCCGAGTCGTGCCGGTTGTCCAGTGTACGGAACAGAAGAGCCTTTTCACAATCGCGCGGACCCTCTTACAGAAGGCGCAAGACGAGACGGAGCGGACCCATTACGGCTGTCCGGTTTCTCTGATGCTTTCTTCCGTGCAAGTCCTATTCTGCGCGGCGCTCCACACCGGTATCAAGCCTTTTTTCTTATCCGCTTTTAGCGCTCCCTCCGGTTTCCCGCGTTACCGCTTGACCGCCGGTTCCTACCGGAAGTATATCGAGTTGAGGCGCCGCGCCCCCTTGACGTAATTATCATTCTGGTTCATACTATATCTTACTTTAATACAAAAGGAGACCCACTGTGCCTTGTGGAAGAAAACGCAAACTGCAAAAGATTGCAACCCATAAACGAAAGAAGAAGCTGCGAAAGAATCGACATAAGAAGAAGAAGTAATTCCGCCCGAGGTAAACGAGGAACTTTCCACAGAAAGTTCCCTGTTCCTTTTTGACTTATCCTATGGAAGATACCCCTCTTTTATCACAGATTGATGAACCGCGTGATTTATTGCGGCTGGATTACGGCGTATTGCCTAAACTTGCCGCAGAGATACGAAACGTAATAATCGAAACAGTAAGCCTGAACGGCGGCCATCTGGCGTCTAATTTAGGCGTTGTGGAATTAACCATTGCCTTGCACCGGATATTCCATTCCCCGCATGATAAGATCGTCTGGGATGTGGGACATCAGTGTTATACGCATAAGCTGCTTACGGGCAGGTATACCGGCGGCCGCGCTTTTTCTCAGTTACGGCAAAAAGGGGGGATAGCCGGTTTTCCGAAGCACAGCGAAAGCCCGCATGATGCCTTTAATACGGGACACGCCTCAACTTCGATCTCCGCTGCGCTCGGTTTGCTTGCGGGCGCGCGGCTTAAAGGCAGTGATCAACGGCTGATAGCGGTTATTGGAGACGGCGCGCTTACCGGCGGGCTTGCCTATGAGGCTTTGTCCCATGCGGGGCAGCTTGGACTGCCGCTCATCGTCATTCTGAATGATAACGCTATGTCGATAAGCAAGAATGTCGGCGGGCTCTCCAAGTATTTAAGCCGTCTTTCCATGAAAGCCAAGTATCAGCGTTTCCGCCGAGGCTTTGACGCGCTGCTGAAAAAGACCCCCGCTGTCGGCGAAACGCTGTACAACATTATCCGCCGTTTGAAACGTGCGGTAAAAGCCGTCTTCTATACGGATAACTTCTTTGTTGATCTTGGATTTGAGTATGTAGGACCCATCAATGGGCATAATATACCGCAGCTTGAAAGCCTGCTCTCCGACGTCAGAAAGCTCGATCATCCGGTGGTAGTACATGTGATTACCCAGAAGGGCAAGGGCTATGAGTTTGCGGAGGCTAATCCAAGCGCGTATCACGGCGTGGGCGCGTTTTCAAAGGATGAAGGTATTACCGAAGCGAGCACGGGGCGGTCCTTTACCGCTGCTTTTGGAGACGCGGTTGTTGAAGCGGCCGCGCGGAATGACGCTATCGCGGCCATTACCGCGGCAATGGAACACGGTACCGGACTTGCGCGGTTTAAGGAACGTTTTCCCGGACGTTTGTTTGACGTCGGCATTGCCGAGGCTCATGCGGTTACTTTTGCGGCGGGGCTTGCGTATCAGGGGCTTCGTCCGGTGGTTGCGGTGTATTCTACCTTTGCCCAGAGGGCCTGCGATCAGATCATCCACGACGTGAGTTTGCAGCAACTGCCTGTGGTGTTCTGCCTTGACCGCGCGGGTCTCGTTGGCGGAGACGGAGAAACCCATCAAGGCTTGTTTGACATTGCGCTTTTCCGCATGGCGCCGAACATGACGCTCCTTGCCCCCGCGTGCAGGAGCGAACTGAAAGCCATGCTTGAGTTTGCCTTGTCAAACCGGCACGCGGTGGTGATACGTTATCCAAAGGGCGACTGCCCCGAAGAATGCGGCGCCTTTGCCGCGCCGTTGGAGAGCGGACGCGGCGTATTCATCCGCAGGAACGCGGTTTCCCGTGCGCCGGTGTGCATCGCTTTTACCGGCAGCCTCTACCTTCAGGCATTAGACGCAGCGGACCGGCTCGCGTCCTGCGGCATTGATGCGGATATATACAACCTCCGGTTCCTCAAGCCCGTTGATGAAGACTACCTTGCGCTTCTTATGAATACCTATACTACCGTTGTATTTGCGGAAGAAGGCGTCCGTTCCGGCGGCTTCTGCGAATACGCTGCGTCTCTTGCCGTTGAACGCCGTTGTCAGGCTCATATCGTAACCCTTGCGGCCGGCGAACAATTCGACCTGCTTGGCTCACGGGACGAACTGCTGCATCTGCACGGCTTGGACGGCGAGGGCATGGCGGCCGCCATCAGAGCCCGTCTGGACGCGCGCTCCGGCTAAACAACTTTTTTACCGCTACCTTGAGCGGTACCATAACGGTACATGATGGCGGACAGCGGGTGCCGCGTGTAGCTATAGAGGCGTCCGGCGCCGGCTATGGCAGCACACTCCTTTTTTCACCCGCAGACCGCGCTTCGTGGTCCCTGACCCTGCCCGCGCGGCAGGAAGAAGAGGTAAGTTCGCTGTGCACGGCTACGACGCTTCCGGCAACCAGCTTTTTTATAAAGAGTTTACCCCGATGCTACGACTTCCGTAACGGATCAGCCGATAAGCGGCATAGCTCTTGACATCGGCGACATCAGCGATCTCGATCAGCAGTGGTGATGCGTAAGCATTGATTCCAGCCGCGCCTAGCAGCGTGCGCTCCTAACGGCGCGTGAAGCCCTCCGTCAATTTGACGGAGGGCTTTTTGTTTGTAGGGGGACGCGGCGTAACGCCGCCCGCCGCGCGAGGAGGTTTGACCTGCGGGAGACGCTACGCAACGATGCCCGCCGTAAGTCAGACCTACATCCATAAGTCAGACCTACATTCATAAGTCTGACCTACATTCGGATGCCTGGCCTGCCCATTCGGAGGTCTGACCTCTTCTGGACCTGTCCATCCATAAGTCTGACCTACATCCAAGTCAGACCTACATCCAGGTCTGACCTACATTCGGCGGTCTACATTCAGAGGTCTCCTACACATTCTGACCTACATTCATAAGTCGCCCATTCGGATGCCTGACCTGCCCATTCGGAGGTCTGACCTACATTTGGAGGCATGACCTGCCCATTCGGAGGTCTGACCTACATCCATAAGTCTGACCTACATTTGTAGGCCTGACCTGCCCATTCGGAGGTCTGACCTCTTCTGGACCTGTCCATTCGGAGGTCAGACCTACATCCATAAGTCAGACCTACATTCATAAGTCTGCCCTACATTTGGAGGCCCGACCTGCCCATCCATAAGTCTGACCTACATTTGGAGGCCTGACCTGCCCATCTAGAGGTCTGACCTGCCAGTCAGACCTACATTTGGAGACCTGACCTGCCCATTCGGAGGTCTGACCTCTTCTAGACCTGCCCATCCATAAGTCAGACCTACATTCATAAGTCTGACCTACATTTGGATGCCTGACCTGCCCATTCGGAGGTCTGACCTACACTCATAAGTCTGACCTGCCCATTCAGGAGAAACCTCAAAAAATATAAACATACATCCCCTTGATTTTTTATCCGTAATGCGT
>JAITAN010000159.1 GCA_031284105.1 Treponema sp.
ATGAATATGCCGGTAAAATTTATATTCATGTAGAAAAGTATATATGGTGAAAGCAAGCGTGTCAAGAGGTATTCGATACATTTGCGGATATTTCGTTTTTTTATCGCGTATAATACGGCTCACCCGCTGCCGCGCAGGGCTGCCGCTGTGCAGGGCTGCGGCGCAGCGGGCGTTTTCGGCGTTTTGGGGCAAAAATGCGCCCGTCCCCGCAGCGTATCCGGCAGTATGCTGCAGCCCTGCCGCCTCGCCTGAAGCGCGGCGGCCCCTTACGGCGGGGTTTACTATCCCGCCGTAAACTTATGCGCGCTTCTGCGGCGGGAATTTTTCCTTGAAGCTCTCAAGAATTTGATCAACCATAGGACTTGCGTCAATATCGATAAGACGCCCCTTCTTGCGGTAAAAATCAATAAGCGGAGCGGTTTGTTCACGGTACACTTCAAGCCGTTTAGCGATGGCTTCGGGCTTATCGTCTTCGCGGGTGTACACCTCGCCGCCGCATTTATCGCAAATATTTTCCCGCTTAGGCGGGTTAAAGGTTTTATGCCAGTTGAAGCCGCATTTCCTGCATACGCGCCTGCCCGAAAGCCGCTCTATGACGCCGGCATCCGGTATATCGAAGTTGACAACCGTATCCACCGGCGAAAACGCCGCAAGCGCCTCCGCCTGAGCTATGGTGCGCGGGAACCCATCCAAAATGTAGCCGTCTTGTGCATCGGCCTGCGCGAGCCGTTCTTTTACCAGCGCAATAGTCGTCTCATCATCTACAAGTTTTCCCGACTCAATAATGGCGTTTACCTTGAGTCCCAAGGGCGTCCCCGCCGCAATAGCGTCCCTGAATATGGCGCCGGTGCTGATGTGAGGGGCGTTGAGAAGTTCCTTTACCCGGACGGCCAAGGTTCCTTTGCCTGCTCCCGGAGGACCTAAAAAGATTAGTTTCATGGCTATATAATGTCTTTGTTAAAAGAAAAAGTCAACCGGCAGAAGATTACGGCGTGAACTCGCGGGCCATAGCGCCGGACCGCCATTAAAATAAAATTTTATTTGACTTTTCATATATTCTATAGTAGCATAAATGCAATACCATTTGAGCTTCGCGGGAAGGAGAGCGTGTGATAAGAAAAGAGCTACCAAAAATCCATTTTTATGATCAAGATTTTGTAGATATTTATGACAAAACATGGGTTTGGATTCAAGATTGCTGGAGAGCAAGCGGAGAAAAGAAAGCCGGCGGTACTAAACCGGCAAGCAGCCCGATAGAAGGAAACTTCTTTTCTTATCCGGGGAGTTCGATAGTGCAACAAACGGACGCTCTTTTTTCCTCTTTTTTTCTCGTATACTCAAACCGGAATTTTCACGCGCATCCAACGCTGGATATATTCTACGACAGACAGGAGGAGAACGGAGCGATCCGCTCGATGTACAGCACCGAGACCGGATTGCCCATATTCGAAGCCGATAATCCCGAAGGTATAGGTATACCCGTTTTTGCATGGGCTGAGTTCAACTTGTACCACAAAACGGCGAATAAAAAACGAATCAAAGAAGTTATTCCCAAAATTCAGCGGTATATTCAATGGATAGACCTGCTTTGTAAGAGACCAAACGGGTTATATGAAGCGCCGGTTACGGCAACGGGTATGATCAATGCCCCGCGTGAAGGCGCAGTCTACCCGATAGACTTTAATGCCATGATGGCGATAAATGTGTTGTACATGGCCGCGCTTACCGATCTCCTTAACGAAAAGGAAACAAGTTTTCAGTACAAAAGACAGTATTTTGCCCTGAAAACGCAAATTAACGCGCTTATGTGGGACAGCGGGGATAGTTTTTACCATGATATTGATATACATGGCAATAAACTACCGGTAAAGACCCTTGCGAGTTACTGGACGCTGCTTGCGGAAATCCCCAATGAGGATAAGGCGGAGCAACTCATTGAAAAGCTGTGTGATCCCACATTCTTCGGCACGGTGCATCCTTTCCCGACTCTTGCGGCGAATGAAAGCGCTTTTGACGACAACGGCGGCGGGTACTGCGGTTCCGTGTATCCGCATCTCAATTTCATGGTGATAAAAGGACTTGAGCGCTATCAGCGTTGGGACATCGCACGGGAATGCGCCATACGGCACCTTTATTTCATGTTGGACTCCATGCCTACGGAAAATCACCTCAAAGGAAAACTCTGGGAAGCGTACTTGCCTAATGGAGAGGGACACGCGCAATGGGACAGGCATCCCGAATTTCCCCGCCCCCAGTACCTCACCTACGATGCGTTATCTACCATTTCTTTAATGATAGAAAATGTGGTAGGGCTTTTTATCTCGCTGCCCCGTAAGACGGTAGATTGGGTCATCCCGAATATGGACATTATGGGGGTAGAGAATCTTTCCTTAAAAAAGAATTTGATCACCATACTTTCAAATAAAAGCGGCCGAGGATGGGAGATACACATGGAAAGTGAAAAACTGTATTACTTTACCATCAATATATTGGGAAAGAAGAAAAAAACACTGCCTATACCGTCTGGAAAATGTTCTATGCTGATAGATAAGCTATAGGTTTTGGGCGCTTTACTTTAGTTGTCGTTAAATTGTAACGATAGTTTTATAAAGAGGATCGTATGCCAACGCAAATTAGAAGAATTGAGAAAGAATATTTTCTCTCAAAACTGGCAGGAGAACAAATTCCTGTCATATACATTTTTAATCGTCAGGATTATGTCTTAAAAGTTGATAGAATTACCAAAGAAGAAATTGCGTTCATCACGGAAAAACCGGTAGAGGGGTTGGTGGTGAACAAAAAAATCAACCTGATGTTTGATTACAAAGGTTTAAGCGTTTCCTTCTCTGCTGAAGTTAAGCATGTAAGCGACGCCGTTATTTCCACCTCAATACCGGAAGTGCTTTATAAAAATTTAGCGCGATCCAGCCAGCGGATTGCTGTTCCGACCGATTTGCAGGTTACGTTGATGTCGCTGGAAGATCGCTATTCCCTTCCCTTCCCCAAATCATCCGCGTTTGAACCGCTGGATAATTCGGCGGTTTTGCCCGGTATAGATCCCCATAATTTCAACGCAATAATTGCGCATATTGTGCAGGAGTTAAAGCCGTACGCAAGCGGTTATAAAATAATCTATTACAATACCCATGTTCAGCCCGATAAAATGGAGGAACGGATTGTAGCGGAAAACGGAAGAATATTATTTATTCCCTCGACTCAATCAAAACTTCCTCAAGAATTCACCACGGAAAAAAGGTTTATAACGCAGAGTATTTTTAAACGGTACCTTGAGAGCATCGGCGTAGGGGCAACCTTCCTCGATCAAACTATCGAGCAGTTTATGAAAGCAAAAGTAGATGAAGGTATTTTTTCCCTTTTATGGATTCCGTTTATTTTTCAGGAGTATGTTGTAGGTTGTATGTATGTATGGAAAAATAATCAGGACACGACGGATAAGCTGCCTTTTTCCGAAGAACTCGCGGAGAAACTATACCAATATGGCAAATGCCTCATCTTCTCTCTGAAAGAACGCAACTATTTTGAAGCGGGGTGCATGAAAGATCGTATCATCAACGGGAGAGTCGCGGACATAAGCGGGTCCGGCTTACGGTTTGCGGTTCCCAATTCCTTTATTTTCCAGTCGCTGCAACCGGGCGTTGAAATTGCCGTTACATTGAAGTCGCCTAATCGGACAATTAATACAAAGATAAGAATTCGTAGGCGGTATAAAGAAGCGAATTTAGTGTACCTCGGTTGTAGTTTCATGGAGCTGGCGCCTGATGACAGCCAATTCTTGTTTGAGTTTATTTATGGTAAACCGTCCAATCCCCTCGTTGAAAATTTCATTGCCGGTAATGTTTGAGTTTTAATAGAAAACGTGGAAAATAGTAGAAAATAGTGAAAAATAATGGAACATAATGGAACATAAAGCAGAGCCGTCTTCAATCCGTCTTGTTGCCGTTTTGGAGATAGGTTCAACCGGCATCAGGCTGTTAGTTGCGGAAATCACCGGCTGGGGTACATGGAGAGTCGTTGACCGGGCGGTTAAGCCGGTTGTTCTTGGAAGAGACGTATTTACATCAGGGCAGGTCTCCCATTCGTCGTTGTTGGAATGTCTTGCGGTTCTGCGGAATTTTCAGGAATTGCTTGCGAGCTGGGGCATTGCCGCCGGTGATGTTCACCTTATAGCGACAAGCGCCTTGAGAGCAGCCCGTAACCGTGAAATGTTTGCCGATAGAGTCTATCAGGAAACAGGGTACCGGCTTACCATTGTTGAGGGTATCGAAGAAAACAGGCTCATGTACCTTGCCGTCCGTTTTGCCTTAAAGGAAATCAAAGGTTCACCCATTACGCCCGGCATCCTGTTGGGTAGCGACAAAAATGAAAAAAACAACCTGTTCTGGCGGGGAAACAGCATCATCATCGACATAGGCGGCGGTTCAACAGAGATTATGCTTTTGCGGCAGGGGAAAATGGTTGCTGCTCATAGCGTTCGTCTGGGCAGTATCCTCATGGATCAGAAAGCTCGGTTTGCACACGGTACCGAACGGTCAAGGGAACGGTATTTGAATGAGCAAATCAAGAACACGCTCACGGTATTGAAAGCCGATATGGATATTTCTCATATTAAGACTTTTGTGGTTACCGGTTCGGATACCCGCATAGCGGCGTCTTTAATCGGGAGTGAATACAACGAAAATAGCAATGTAATAGAAAGAGAGAATTTTCTTTCTTTTGTCAAAAAGGTACAGTATTATACGGTTGAGGAATGTGTGCAGAAGTTGCATATTACCTATGGCGATGCGGAAGGGTTTGTTCCCGGTCTTTTGATTTACAAAGGATTTCTAGAGCAGACTCAAGCCGCGCAGGTGGTGGTGCCCGTTGTTTCCCTCCGCGAGGGTTTGCTTATTCACCTTGCTATGGGTTTCGATCCCGAATTACAGGAAGAATTTTTCATACAGATCATCGCATCTGCGGTTAACCTTGGACGGAAGTACCATTTTGATGAAGCGCACGGCCGTCATGTCGCTGATTTGAGCGTGGTTCTTTTTGACGCGCTTGTCCATGAACACGGTTTAAACCGCCGCGACCGGTTGCTACTTGAGACTGCGGCGTTGCTTCACGATATCGGTATGTTTATTCGCGGCTCAAGCCATCAAAAACACAGTCAGTACATTGTAGCAAATTCAGAAATTTTTGGGCTTCACCACGAAGAATTGGAAATTATTGCTAATGTTGTCCGTTACCACCGGGGAGAGCAGCCTTCTCCCGAAGATATCTTCTTTATAGCCCTGCAACGGGAAGATCGTATACTGGTACTAAAACTTGTTTCTATCCTACGTGTTGCCGATGCCCTTGATCGCGGTCACTCCCAGCGAATACAAAACATTGCCGTTGAACATAAGAGCGAAAGTATTATTATTCACCCCCACGTCAGCATAGATATAACCCTTGAACGCGTCAGTCTGGAAGAAAAAGCGAATATGTTTCAGGATGTTTTCGGTTATAAAGTAGTGTTGGCATGAAAGGCGCGAATAATCGCGCCTTCTGTCTTTATTGCCCGGCAGCAGGAGCAAATGATAAACTAATGCCGTTTGTTCTAAACGCTACCCACTCGCCCTTGAGTGCCAGATATTTTTTGTCAATAGTAAAGTAATAATAGTTTGCACCCGCCGGATCGGTCGGATCGTAGATACGAACTTCTCCGGTGTCTCCATCTACATAGATCTTAAAGAACACGGGATTAGCGGCCGCTTCTTGGGTAAACAGCGGTACATAATTATTAAGATCGATGCTATAAACCAGTTCCATAGTGGAATCATTTATACTACGGTATATCTGCCCACTTAATCCCGTTTGAATTCCAGAATTTTTGAGGGGGTTCGTATCATAGTTGAGCCATAAAAGCCATGATTTGCCTACGCCCCATGACGCCCTATTTAGGGCTTTATCGGCAAAAACATGGATGCCGAATCCACCATGTCCATCATCGAGTCCTGATTCATACCGGACATCAAACTCGTAGAGCATCGCTCCACTCTGAGGAACTTTTACATTCGCCTTAGCAAGCCTGGCTGCGGCGTCTTTTTGATAAACCCGGTCGCCAGCATTTTCCCATACCCCAACAGCAAACTGATGTTCAGGCAAACTAACTTGAGCGAATACGGTTACCGCTATTCCGCTTACCAGAAAGAAAAGTACAAAACGCTTCATAAAATTACTCCTTGTGCAATTTTTCCCATATTTTCATCTTTAACAATATATGGTTTTTTTATTATAGCATATTTTATATGACATGTAAATACTGTTTATAACAAATTTTTATAATCGAACCGATCAAAACCGGTTATTTTGAAATTCGCTCTTACAGTTTTCTCAAGGTTGTACTTCCAGAACCTGATATGTTGGAACCGCCCCAATCAATACTATCTTAATAACTCATGTTACACGCCGTGCGTTGCATTGGCCGTTACATATTTGAACAGAATTATCCCTTCTCTGAGAGCCGGTTGCCGAGATCCGAACCCCGACTTCCCTGTTCCGAGAGTGGATTTCCATGTTCGGAACTCCGGTTGTTCTGTTCTGAACAGAATTATCCGTATCCAGAACTAAAGCGAACCCATGCGTAACATGAGCTAATAAACAACCGCAGGACAAGCCCTGCGGTATCTTTAACCTTCAAGCTTTATTCTGATACGGAAACAGTTCAAGCCGCTTCCCCTCATGTATTTTCTGATATTCTTCAGGTTTTCGCCCCTGATTCTTGACATATCGTTGTATCACCTGTTCTTCCCCGTGTTCGCTTACGCTCCCTACATAACAGCCTCTTGTCCGGAATTCCCCTCCCCATAACGGCTCCTTCACTTCAGGGCATCTTTCATATATTTTTCCCGCCGTTATGCTCTTTATCGTTCGTACCATCTGCTCGGGGCTGTTGTATGTCGGCTCCGACGGTACCGGAACATGCACATGGTCTCTTTCCGTCCCTCTCTCTAAAAATTGTATCTCATATCTTGCCTATCCCAAGACATATGTCCCGTAGTTCCTTACCGCCATCTTCCGTTATTACCGCTCTTCGGTACTTTGCCGGGCATGCTATATGATACGTCGGCGTACTTACATTATGTTCTTTGCGGATGATTTCGCTCATCCTTCCATTATATTCTTACTTTCAGCCGCGGCAATCCACGGGGTTTTAACCGTATAGGCTTCGTCTAATAAGCTCGGTAAAAGCCCTGCTAAACAGTACACCGTCCTTTGAGGCGTAGATCCTGTTGGCACTGGCTACCTCTAGGGCAACGCTGATTAAATCGGAAAGAAGTAGTAGGATAGGAAGCATGAAAACACAACAAACATGTACCGACATAGAATACGGGAGTCGCAAACGCATAAGCCGCCGCGAAGTATTTTTGGATACTATGGAGAGCCTCGTACCGTGGGAAAAACTGGAGGGACAAATACGCCCCCATTATTTTCA
>JAITAN010000168.1 GCA_031284105.1 Treponema sp.
GGCGGTAAAGGGATAGATGAGAACGAATACCCTGGAAGAAATAAAAAGCCTTGCCGGCGGATGCAGATTCCCAAGCTGAATCCCCATTTTGTACCATTCTTCTCCCCGCGCCGCTCCCGCCAGACGCAGCGGGATCACTGTCCCGGAATACTCAAGAGCATATTTCTAAACCCTTTCGAGAAAACCTCTTGACGTTTATTTAAAATTTGTACGTAATTTTTATGCTTTTACCCTTGACTACATAAATAATAGGAGTTAGAGTTTTTAATTAGCTGAAAAGTTACCGTACTTCTATTTTGGAAAGGCTTTTCATATTTTTATTGGGGTTACCAATAGCAACCGCCTCAAATGGCGGAAAGGAGTTACTATGGAAAAAACAACACGCGCGTATATAGCGCGTACATGGATGTTGTACCTTATGCTGCTGCTTCCTATGGCATTCTTTGTGGTTTTTCGTTATGTACCTATGACGAATATCGCCATTGCCTTCAAAGACTACAACATGTTCAAGGGCGTATGGGAGTCGCCGTGGATTGGGTTCAAATGGTTCAATCAGGCTTTCCACTCTAAAGATTTTTACAATGCGCTGCGAAACACCATCTGGCTTAATGTGCTTGACCTTATAGTCGGTTTTCCGGCTCCTATTATTCTCGCGCTTCTGCTCAACGAGTTGCGTTTCAAGCTGTATAAGAAATTTACCCAGACCGTTGTGTACCTGCCGCACTTCCTTTCGTGGATCATCATATCCGGTATCGCAAGCAAACTGCTTGCTCCGGGCGCGGGCGTGGTGAATATTCTGCTGGGTAAGATCGGCATCGGTCCCATTGATTTTCTTATGGATAAACAACTGTGGATTGGAACCTATATCACCTTCGGCGTGTGGAAGGAAGTGGGGTGGGGGACGATCATCTACCTTGCCGCAATTACGGGCATCAATCCGGAAATATACGAAGCGGCTGAAGTTGACGGATGCGGACGCTTCGGCAAGATATGGCACGTTACGCTTCCGGGTCTTCGTCCAACGATAGTTACCCTGCTCATTATGAACATAGGGCGTATATTGGGAAGCGAATTCGACCGCCCATACACACTGGGCAATAGCATGGTCATACAGGTGTCGGATGTGTTGAGTACACTGGTATACCGTGTCGGTATACGGTCGTTCCAGTTTTCTTACACCGCGGCTATAGGTCTATTCCAATCGCTTGTATGTGTGGTTTTCTTGGTTGCCGCGAATTCGTTTGCCAAGAAATTCGGCGAACGCGGCATTTGGTAGGAGGAAGAAAATGATTAGATCAAAATCGGCAAAAATAACGGATGGGGTAATTGTGCTTGTTTGCCTTCTGGTAGTTCTGGCGTGTCTGTTGCCCATGTTGAACATATTAGCCCAATCGTTAAGCGATCCCATGGCAATAGTAAACCGTAAAGTGGCTTTTCTGCCTGTAGGTACGAACTTTGATTCTTATAAATATGTGTTCAAGGATCCTTCTTTTTCCCGCTCCATGCTGTGGACCGCGACTTTAACGGTTATTTGTACGCTCTTTTCTCTCGGCATGACCATACTGTGCGCGTTTCCGCTCACCTATGATTCGCTCAAAGGCAGGAAACTCATCAACACCATTATCATCTTTACGATGTACTTCAGCGCGGGAACCATTCCCAACTATATTTTGATGAAGGATATCGGATTTATCAATAACCCCTTGGTGCTTATTATACCGAATTGTCTTTCCGTATTTAATATGATCATTCTGAGGAGTTTCTTTTACAGCATACCGGAAAGTCTGCGTGAATCCGCCGAACTTGACGGAGCGAATCCCTTTACCGTACTGATACACATATACTTGCCCTTGTCCGCGCCGGTGTTGGCGACTCTCGCCTTGTTCTATGCTGTCGGCCGGTGGAACGGGTTCTCGGACGCCCTGCTCTACCTCACCAAGCCGGATTTTCACCCGATTCAGCTCAAGTTGTACAACATCATCAACAACCTTTCTTCAATAGAAATAGCGACACAGGAAGGCACTGCAGGCGGCGTACCGCAAGCAACGGACGGCATGAAAGCCGCAGCCGTTATGTTCGCTACGGCGCCGATTTTACTGGTGTATCCGTGGCTCCAGCGGTATTTTATCAAAGGCGTTACAATAGGCGCGGTGAAAGGATAAGAGGCGCGCAATGAGCGCATGGAAGGCGGCTATTAGAACGCTTGAAAAGACATATCGTCCTGAAGTAAAGGCGGGGCGCTTTTTGACGGTCTTGCTTCTAGCCGGCGTTTCTTACGGGTTATACCGGGGTATTCAGGATAACTACTTAGCCGAATTGGTACATATCTCCAATTTTGAGCGGGGAGTAGTGGAGTTTTTTCGGGAATTGCCGGGATTGCTTGTGGTGGTGATTCTGGCGATCATGTACCGTTTTTCAGAAAATACGGTATTTAAGATCAGTGTGGCGATCATGCTGTTGGGCTTGGTAGGACTGTGCGCCGGCGGTACCGGTAAGGTTCCCGTGATATTTTTCATGGTAATCTACAGTCTCGGCGAACATATTATGATGCCGGCGCGCAGTTCCCTATCCATGCGCTTTGCAAAGAAAGAAACGGGCGGCGCTTCGCTGGGGCTTACCGGTGCAATCGGGCAGGCAGGCAACATTTCAGGCTATATCATTGCGGCGGTTTTGTTTGCGCTTTTCGCCCGTCTTGGCTACAACCGAAACGATCTTCTTTCTTTCAAATCGGTGTTTTTTCTTGCGGCGGTCTTTGGACTTGCGGCGTTCATCTTTGTTTTATGTATGAATAATCCCGCAAATGGCGGGCATGTACAGCGCCGGCACTTTTATTTTGCCAAGAAGTTCACCAAGTACTATTTTCTAGAAGTATTTTACGGCGCCCGCAAACAAATATTTCTTACGTTTGCGCCCTATGTGCTGATCTTACAGTATGAGGCGGACGCTTCCCTTATTTCCCTGCTCATGGCGATTTGTTCAGGCTTTGGCGTTGTTTTCAGCCCGTTCATCGGCAGGCTCATCGACAGGATAGGCTACAAAATCATCATGGTAACCGACACGCTCATCCTCATTGCGGTGTGTTTCTTCTACGGTTTCGCGCACCGGATTTTTCCCCATCATATCGCTCTTATCGTGGTGTGCGCCAACTATGTGCTTGATTCCATCATCTCTCTGGCAAGCATGGCAAGCAGCGTCTACGTGCAGGACATAGCCTCAAATCAAGAGGAAATCACGGCGACTCTTTCAACCGGCATATCGGTAAACCACGTCATCAGTATTCTGATTGCGCTGTTCGGCGGCTGGATTTGGAAAATTACCGGTATTGAGGTATTGTTCTCCATATCCGCCTTTCTTGGTCTTATGAATACGTTCTACGCGGCAACGATTAAGAAAAAGGCTTGACAATGCCGGCGCTTCACTATATGATACAATCCGTATGCCGCAGTCTTCTCCAAATGCCGTACATGGCGCACACAACGCACACCGTTTTATATTAAAAGACTTTGAAGGACCGCTCGACCTTCTTCTTTTTCTCATCAAGAAAAACGATATGAATATTTACGACATACCGGTTGCCGAGATCACCGAACAGTATCTTGCGTATCTGCGTACCGCGGATACGCTCGATCTTGACGATGTGAGCGAATTCCATGCGCTTGCGTCTGACCTTTTGTATATAAAAAGCAGAATGTTGCTGCCTGTGGAAATCGGCATTGAGGATGATGCGGAAGATCCTCGGCAAGGTTTAGTTGAAAAACTCATAGAATACCAGCAATTCAAGAAACTCTCCGAGCTTATGGAAGAAAAAAAACGCGGGGTTGAACTCATTGTTGAACGCAAGAAACAGGATCGCGATCTTCCCTTCCTCGATAGCGAACTGTGGCAAAAACTCGATGTGTGGGATCTGCGCCGAACCTTTTCCACTCTTATGAACAATATCTCATCAGAACGCATCATAGACCTATATGAAGAAGTGTCCGTAAACGAAAAAATTACGCTTATGACCGAGCTTCTGGAAGAGCGCGGCGAATGTACCCTTGCCGATCTTATGGTGCGCCGCCAATCGGCATACCAGTCGGCGATGGATATTGTGTGCGCATTTTTGGCGATTCTGGAAGCGGTAAAAGTCAGGATGATAGTGATATTCCAGAACACCATGTACGGCGACATACGGATAAAACCTGCGCATACCTAAAAACCTAGTTTTTAGGCGATCAGTTTTCTAAACCGCCGTTATCAGGATGCTTGAAACAATCCGTGATGTGATCGTTTACCATGCCGATAGCCTGCATAAAGGCGTATATGACGGAGGGACCTATGAAGGCGAAGCCGCGTCTTTTTAGCGATTTTGAAAGTCTATCCGATAGCTCTGTGATCGCCGGGATTTCCTGTTCGGTCTTGTAATGATGAACAATAGGCTTGTGATCCACAAATGTCCAGAGCCAATTCGAGAAATCGATCCCTCTATCCGCCATTTTGCAGTAAGCTTGGGCGTTTTTTATGACTGAACGGATTTTCTTTTCGTTTCTCACGATCTGTTCGTCCGCCATGAGCCGCGCCACATCTTGGTCGGTGTATGTCGCGACTTTTTGCGGATCAAAGTCCTCGAAAGCGGCGCGATAGCTTTCGCGGCGTTTTAGAATAGTGAGCCACGAAAGACCTGCTTGAGCGCAGTCAAGTATAATGGCTTCAAAAAGTTTTCTACTATCTTTAAGCGGCGTCCCCCATTCATTATCATGGTAAACCGTTAAGGCGGGATGTTTTTCAGCCCACGGGCATCTCTGTATCATTGGTTAATTATATCGATTCGTTTACTTGTTGTCAATTACTCTATACAGGAATAAAATTACGCAATATCCCCTGACGTATAACCAATCATAATCAGAGGTCAGACACAAACAGTGTCATCTCTCCTTCATTTAACATAAGTGCGTACTCACACCTAATCAACGGCCTGTTCACTCGACTCTTCGTCTGATAGAGCTTATACGCGGCAGGCAGGGTGTGGCAGGTCTAACCTATAAGGGGTCTGGTGTGGTAGGTCAGGCCTCCCTTGGTATATGGACGGATGTGTGCCTACCATTCGGGCAGATGAAATATCTTGTGCAAACTGGTGAAAGATCTTCACACGGACGGGTGAAACACCTTAATCACGCCGGATCAAACGCCTTGATCGTCCCTAATCAAATGCCATGTACCGCACGGCGCAAATACTTTGTGTAAAACGGGAGAAAGGCCTTCATAGGACTGGTGAAGACATTGTGCAGAGTGAGTATTAGCCTAACACGCGGGCGGGTGCGTGCATGTCTAAAGACGGAGCGAACGGTATGGCGAGGTTGGGATGCGAGCG
>JAITAN010000176.1 GCA_031284105.1 Treponema sp.
CGCTTCTTTCTCCCATGATTCTTCCTTCTTTGATCATAGGCTTAACTTCCTGTCCTTTCAAGCGGGGGAGGTTCAACCCCCGCCTTGGAGGGACATCGCCCCTCGCGTTAGAAGGCGCAAGCCCCCAGCATTAGAGGGACATCGCCCTCCGCGTTAGAAGGCGCAAGCCTCCCGCCTTGGAGGGGTTGATCCCCCCGCGTTAGAAGGCGCAAGCCCCCAGCCTTGGAGGGACATCGCCCCCCGCGTTACAGAAGGCGCAAGCCTCCCGCCTTGGAGGGGTTGATCCCCCAGCATTAGAAGGCGCAAGCCCCCCGCGTTAGAGGGGGAGGCTCTCCAGGGATATCTCGACCATGACCGGTTATGCTCATGTATTCCGCGGTCTACGGCGCGGCCGCCTATGTACGTCCGCCTGCTCTTTGTGATAAGTATAGAGCCATTCCACTAGAAAGCACGCCTTTTTACTGCTGCTGCTGCGGCTGCGGCGGCTACAGATTCTCACGCCCGCTTCTTTAAGCGCGCTTTTAAGCGTCTTTCAAGAAAGCGGCGTATCCTTTGTATGCCGTCCACAAGTCTATCTTACTGATCACTTCAAACGGCGAGTGCATGGACAGTACCGGAATACCGCAGTCAAGCACCTCAACGCCCAAATGCGCCGCGTATTGGGCAATGGTACCGCCGCCGCCCTTGTCAACCTTGCCCAGATCGCCGAACTGCCACCGGATATTGCGCGTATCCAGAATACGCTGTACCTTTTGTAAAAATTCCGCATTGGCATCGCTGCCGCCGACTTTCCCCCGGACGCCCGTATACTTTGAGAGCGCAAGCCCTTTTCCGCAGTAAGAAGCGGTTTTCTGGTCGGACACATCGCTGAAATTAGGGTCGTAGGCCGCGTTTACATCGGTTGAGAGCATGGCCGACCTATTCAAGGTCCGTCTCAGGTCAATATCCGAGTAACGCTCCAGCGTTTGCGAGCATAGATACGCGATAAAGTTTTCAAAAAGCCGCGAGCGAGCGCCGGTATTTCCGATGGACCCGATCTCTTCCTTATCGGACAGGAGGCAGACCACGGTTTTCTCAGGTACGGTCCCTTGGGTTTCGCCTTTTCCGGCAAATGAGCGCGCCGCGTGAAACGCGGTATAGGCGCAGCACCGGTCGTCATGCCCGTATGCGCCGATAAGGCTGCGATCAAGACCAACGTCCCGGGCCTTATGCGCGGGTACAAACTCAAGTTCCGCGGATGCGAAACTTTCTTCGGTAATGCCGTACCTTTGATTGAGCAGATTGAGGATCGTGAGCTTCACCCGTTCCTTCACCTTCTCGTCTTTGAACGGTTCAGAACCGGCGAGTACGTTAAGCTCCTCGCCTCCCACGAACTCATCCGCCTTCTTCTGCATCTGCTCTCGCGCCAAATGCGGCAAAAGGTCGGTAATCACAAACACCGGATCGCGGGCATCCTCACCGATGCAGACGGTCCGTTTTTCTCCATTTTTATTGAACACAACGCCGTGCATAGCAAGCGGTACGGTTGTCCACTGGTAATGTTTGATTCCGCCGTAGTAATGGGTATCGAAAAGGGCAAAACCGCCATCCTCATAGAGCGGATTCGTCTTCATATCAATACGAGGCGAATCAATATGAGCGCCCACGATATTAACCCCTTCTTTTATGGAAGCGTGTCCGATAACCGCAAAGAGGAGCGCTTTTCCCCTGTTATCCTGGTACACCTTGTCCCCTGCTTTCAGTTTTTTCCCCTGTGAAAGTACGGTTTCAAGGTCAATAAAACCGTCTTCTTTCAGGATAGCAAGACATTCCGCATTGAATTCCCGCTCCGTCTTTCCTTTGTCGATGAATTTCTTGTAGTCTTCAGCAAATTCGGCTATTGCGAGCCTATCTTCTTCGCCGGCCGTTCCCCAGCACGGCTTGATTTCAAACGCCAGCTTTTCCACAAGCCGCTGTCCTTCTGTTTTTTGCTCTTCCAAAGAGAACCTCCATTTGTATTTCAGTGTACTGATTATAGGCGGGAATTTCAAGTCAATCGAGGCGTTCCCAACCCTTCGGTTTTTGGGGAAAAGCCCGTCATTAGGGAACAACCACATTTGACAAACCTGTTTGACGTATCATTTTGAACTATCAAAAAAGCAAAAAAGGGCGCGAGCAATCAAGGCAACGGCTCACGCCTATTCACGGGTTCATGGCGGATCGCTTTCTTAATACGGTCTGAACGCCATGGCCACGAGTTTCGTGGTTGTAACGTCAAGGGCTTTCAGCACCAGACGCCGCCTAGATCCCGTGCCGCTAACGCTTCCGGTTATCACAATACCGGCGCCCAAGAATTTTCCGATTGACACCGCGTACGCGTCGTCGACTTCCCATGACAACTGAAGGTTCCTTTCGGCCCTGATGTCTTCAAGGCTCTTTCGGTCGACCACATCGAAACCGGATATTAGTAGGATGTATGCGAGCGCGTCAAAAACGAATTCCGCGGATTCAATATCTTCCGACGCAATGTTTACCACCGCAACGGTTGCCTCCGGCTGAATACCTGCCATGATCTCATCCGCAGCCGCATCGAGCGCGTCTTCTAAGGTGGATTGACCGGCCGGTCTTTGCGGGACGACCCCGCCGCTGTTACCGCCGCCCGCGGGTTGTACGGGAGCCGGCGCGCCGCTGTCCACCACGGCGGCAAAGTCGGTTAGCGCGTTCGCTACGATGCGGATCGTAATGCTTCCGCCCGCGGCGTTGAACGTTACTTCGTCCGTCTTCAGCGTATACAGTTCCGCGTATATTTTGTGAACGCCGTTAGGAACCGTTACGACGCCGGATTTGCCGTTTGTCAGCGTCAGCCTGTTTTTACCGTCAATATAAACCCGTTCTTTGAACCCCGAATTGATCTTGCTCTCCACCCTTTGGATACGCAGTTCGGTATCTCCAAACGCGAAGCCCGCGTTCAATACCGCGCCGGCGATAACCAGCGCAACGAATGTTCGTCTCATACTACACCTCGTACACCAACGGCTACGACCCCGCGCCGGTTATGACGCGGGACGCGCCCCGCAATGCGGGACGGCTCAACACTAGAATTTCACGCTTATTCCAAAGGTAAGGAACCTATTGAAAGGCACATCGGCTGATCCGAGACGCCCGAATTCTACCTCCCTGTCGTACCGGTCAAAGCCGGCTTCCACGAAAGCGCCGACAGTTGGCATGAAATAATACGCTGCGCCCACATCAAAGCCGAACGCAAAGCCGGGCGGGGTTTTTATATCAATATTTTGGTCTTCAATAGAGTCTATATAGTCGCCCGTCCAAAGCCCGATGCTTATCCCTATTTTGCCCACCACATAGAGGTCGAGTTCCGGCATGAGATCAAAGTGATACGCGACCCGCGCAAGAATGGGGAATGTCGTAATGGTATCCTTATAGCTGAGGCCGGAGTGTTTCATTTTCATAGCGGCCGTGTCCACGCCGATTTCCCCGCCGACTGAAAGCGGGATGTTTATGGGCAGCAGGTAGTCGACATACACGTTGCCGCCGATACCGGTATCGGTAACAACACTGCCGAATCCCTCGCCGCTCGCGTCCATCTGGGACAGCGCAAACCCGCCGCTGACGGTAACCTGCGCTGATGCGCGTACCGTCAAACCCGCCAAAAGCAGCAGCAAGGCCGCCGCTTTCACACATACCGTGTTTTTCATACCAATTTCTCCTAAAAATTCTTTCTTTTGGCGTATGAACCGCGCCTTCACGCGCTTCATACCTCTTCTATACTTAACCGCCCATACGGGCAAGTTCCCTGTGTTATGGCGGGAAGAACCCCCGCGCTTCGCCGCTAAAACGACATTCATGGAATCACGACGGACAGTACCTCGC
>JAITAN010000202.1 GCA_031284105.1 Treponema sp.
AACCTGAATGTGCGGACGCGTATTTTTATCGCGGTATGGCATATCAATACAAAGATAAACCTGATTACAAGGCGGCTTTACAAGATTATGAAAAAACCATGGAATTAAATCCGATTTCCGGCGTATACGCAAATTATATAAAAAAATTAAAATTACAAATCGGCGATGAGGCTTAAGGGTAAAAATTATGAATACAGAGCTTTTTCTCTGCTTAAAAAAAATCATCCGGGAAAATGGAACTGACGCCTTTGACAACATAAAACTTGTCGGAAGCGTTTTAGCGAAAAATGCCGCCGCAAAAGCGCATCCTGAATGCGACGTGTTAATGCTCTGTTTAATGGCGGACTACCATAAGGAATTGATCGGTGCGGATAAAGCATTGCGGGATTCGGTAAAAAAAACCATCGCTGAACGTTTACATAACAATGAAGGCCTAGATGCGGGTTTGTGTAACAGTACGCTTGATATTCTGGAAGCAGCGCTGTTTGGAAATGAACCGGTAATGGAGGAAAGCCCGGTCGAAGCCGATACACCGTCATCCACACAAGAAAAAAGAGAATCGGCGGATGCGGAAATCGAAAAGTTACAAGCGATTATCGCGGAACACAAAGAACAAAATGCCCGCCTTGCTGAAGAAATAACGCATATCACCAAACAAAAAGGACAGAGTTCCGACAAAGCCTCGGTACTTGAAAAAAGCATAAAGAAAACAAAACATAACTTTATTGCGGCTCCCCCATTTTTGGTAATTTCTGTTATTATAACTTTTGTTGTTTACAATACTATGAATGAAAAAAATAAATCTCTTGCGAATAAAAACGTTATGCAGAGAAACGAAATTATCACATTGAAAGAGCGGTATGAGAACTCTAAAAGTATCTGGGCTATAAACGTTACGGATATGGAATTCGGCAACGCAAATCAGTATGATCAGTGGATAACAAAACCGGGCGTCGCATTAAAAGCATCTGAGGTTCAATTCCTCAACCCGGTATTTATCTATGATTCACCGGCAAGCAGTTTTCTGACATTTTATATTAAAATTAAAGACTCTGCCGGAACAGTTATTCATGGCGAAAAATCACCGGAAGGTTTTTCATATTCGCGTCAACAGCAGATAAAACGTGGTACATCGTTGCGTTTTGATCCTGGCGGTTTTGGAACTGCACGAGGCGGCTTTTATTCTTCAGGCGTATGGACAATTGAATTGTGGGGTGAAGGACTTTGTCTTTATTCGAGGGAGGTTAAACTAGAATAAATCAGGTAGGCGTTATGAACACACCGCCTGCACACGCCTGCCTCCATTGACGGCTACGCGCCGTCCGTTGCGCGGGAGGAGCCGCAAACTTTCCTGTCGAAAACCAAAACTTTGTTGCCGCAAACCAAAACTTTATTACCGGCAACCAAAACCTTGTTGCCGGAAATCAAAACTTTGTTGCCGGAAATCAAAACTTTATTGCCGCAAACCAAAACTTTGTTACCGGCAACCAAAACTTTGTTGCCGGTAACCAAAACCTTGTTGCCGGAAATCAAAACTTTATTGCCGGTAACCAAAACCTTGTTGCTGCAAACCAAAATTTGGTGGTGATCTACAAAGTATGAAAGAGGGGTAAAGACAACAAAGAAATAGTATGAAATTATGCTAATAACCATAGACATCAGGTGCCCCCATTGCCATAGTCCTGACGTAACCAGAAACGGAAAGAAAAGCAAGGGTAAACAAAATCGCAATTGTATATTTACATACACAGGAAGCCCCCGCTGCTTGAGAACAAGCGGTGGGGCTTTTTTGTGGGCGCACCCGCGCCACGGATGGCGGGTTGTGCCGCGGGGGTCTGCCTCCAGCCCTCGGTGTCCTGCTTCGGGCTTCCGGCCCGGGCGCGCTTTGTTTTGCGTCCATCCGTGAACCGTGGACGCTTGGGACGCGCCCACACAACCATACACCGCACGGTTGTGTCCCCCCAGATGGGCGGGGTCTTAGGGGCGGCAGCCCCTAAGAGAGGTGGTAGCGTAAGATCCGCGCAGCGGAGCTGGAGCGAGGGGGCGGCTGCCCCCTCCTTACCTTGGAGAAGGCGGATTTTGGAACAGACTCAAATACATACAATATTTCCCTTTCTCATCCGTCTATTAAAGCAAGGAGTTAGTATATGAATAGACACGTTTTCAAATTACGGGTTCTGGGTGTTTTGATGGTCGCTGCCGTCCTTGCCGGTTTTAGCGCCGCGGTCATGCTGCTGTGGAACGCCCTCATGCCGGACCTTTTCGGCCTCCCTCTGCTGCGTTATGGGCAGGCGGCGGGACTTACCGTACTTTGCCGTATCCTGATTGGCGGAATGCCGTTTGGACACGCTGCCCATAGAGGGTTCGGGCCGGACGGACGAGACTTTGCTCGCGCCAACAGACTGCGGGAAAAATGGATGAACATGAGCGATGAGGAACGGATAGCCTTCATCGGAAAAGAGAAAGACTTCCGCCATTTCATGCGCGACCGGTTTTCACAACATCACCGGTTTAGCGATGATGAGCGGCTCACAAAAGACGCGCCGCCTAAAGGAGACTGCAATGAGTAAGCCGGTAATCACCGTGGAAAACCTTACCAAGCGGTACAAGAACGCCGCCGCTCCGGCAGTGGACAACATCAGTTTTTCGGTGAAGGAAGGGGAGTTTTTCGCCTTCCTTGGGCAGAACGGCGCGGGGAAAACAACGACGATTTCCATTCTGACCACGACCCTCGCCAAAACCTCCGGTAAGGTTACCATCGCCGGTTATGACCTCGACCACGAATCGCGGCACGTGCGGAACAAGATCGGCATCATCTTCCAAAGGCCGAGCCTCGACCTAGACCTTTCGGCGGAAGAAAACATCCGCCTCCACGCCTGCATGTATGGGATGTACGGCTACCGCCCGTTTTTCAGTTGGATGCCGAAAGCCTACCGCGACCGCGTACTAGAGCTGGCGGCAGTGGTGGGCATCGAGGACAAACTCAGGAAGCCCCTCAAGACGTTTTCCGGCGGAATGCAGCGCAAGATAGAGATTATCCGCAGCTTGATACACGAACCCGCCGTGCTGTTCCTTGACGAGCCGACCCAGGGACTCGACGCGGTAAGCCGCCGCAGCCTGTGGGAATACATCAACGAGAAGCGCAAGGAGAACGGCGCCACCGTATTCCTTACCACCCACTACATTGACGAAGCCGAACACGTTGACAAGCTCTGCATGATACAGAAAGGGAGCATCGTGTTTCAGGGCGCGCCCGCCGAACTGAAGCAATCGTTTCACAGCGAGTCCCTTGAGGACGCATACGTCGGGCTTTTGACCGAAGGAGGCCAACGATGAAACGGCAATTCCTGCGCGAACTGAACGCGGTGATCACGTTGGCGATGAGGGACATTACCCTGTTCCTCAAATCGCCTGCGAAACTCATACAATGCTTTATCATGCCCGTCATGTTCTTAGGCATGTTCGGCGGACAGCTTTCCCAGAACATGGGCCGGAACATGGGCTTTGACTTTAACACGTTTATGCTGGTGGGAATGTTGGTGCAGGGCCTGTTTATGATAATGGGGAACGGCATCACCTCCCTCGTGGAAGACCGTCGAACCGACTTTACCCAGGAGATACTTGTAAGCCCCGTTTCCCGCTATGCGATCATTGTGGGCAAGATCGCGGGGTCGGCATTCGCGAGCTACGTCACGTTTTTCTTCACGATCATCGTCGGTTACGGCATCGGCGCGCGGTTGAGCGCATCGCAATTCCTCACACTGCTTGCGTTCTCCCCGCTTATCTGCCTTGCCGCCGGCTCACTCGGCGTCGTATGCGTGGGCTGCATCCAGAAGCCCGCGACCGCCGGCATTGTCATCATGATGTTGATGATGGGACAGACCTTCCTCTCCGGCGCGCTGATTCCGGTAAACGATACGACCGGCGTCATGGCCCTTATCAGCCGCGCCCTGCCGATGACCTACTGCATCGACTTTATGCGCGGCGTGTTCTATGGAAGCGGCGGCGCGGTCAGGACGCTCCACAGTCCGCAGACGAACCTGCTCATTATCGCCGCGTTTACCGCCCTCTTCCTTGCGGTAGGGACAAGCGGCTTCGTGCGCGCGCAAAAGAACCGGTAACAAGGAGATGATAATGAATAACCTGTTTTCTAAATTACACCTTCGGCATATTCTCATAATCGCCGCGGTCATTGCGGTAGTCATTGCCGGTGTGAGCGCTGCTTTCCTCTTGCATAAACAGCCTGCGCCTCAAAGTAAAAACGCGGCGAATGAGACAACCGCCATCGTCAATGCGCGAATCTTTGACGGCGAGCGTATCATTGACGACCATGTTGTGGTAATCAAAGGCGCGGTAATCCATGCAATAGGCGGTACCATACCGGAGGACGCTGCGGTTATTGATGCGAAAGGCGCGACGCTGCTACCCGGCTTTATTGACTCTCATGTGCATACGGACATGGATGGCTTGCGGGATGCGCTTGTATTCGGCGTTACCACAGAACTAGAAATGATGGGAACATGGTCGGCAAAAAAACGCATGGAAATTGCCGGACGCGACGACATTGCGGATTTGCGCTCACCGGGCATGGCAATCACCACGAAGGGCGGTCATCCAAGCCAATATATCAAAACAAGCGATAATCTTGTTATACGTTATTTTTTTCGCTTCCCTTACGTTACCAGTCCTGATGACGCCGTTAAATTCGTCGATACGCGAATCGCTGAAGGAGCCGACTATATCAAGATTATTATTGAAGACGGAACCATTGTCGGTATTCCCGGCCTACCGGTTATCAGCGATAAAACGCTCCTTGCCGCCATACATGAAGCGCACGACAATAATAGAATGGCAATTGCCCATGTATCGACCGCCGCAGGAGCGGCGCTAGCCATAGACTCCGGCATAGACGGATTGGCGCATTTGTTTTATGACTGTGCGCCTCCGCCCGAACTTGTCGCCGCCATCGCTTCATCCGGCGCATTTGTCGTTCCCAATTTAGTTACCGCATCAACCGCGTTTGGCAATAATGCCGCCGCGCTTGCCGCCGATGAACGGGTGCGTTCACGTCTGAGTAAAAAGTGGCTCGATTCACTTTGCGGCAGCATGAACACCTATCCTGACGGCAAGATGGAAGATGTCTTTACCAGTGTCTTGGAACTGCATCGTGCGGGAGTAGATATTTTGGCGGGCAGCGATGTATCGGAACCTATCCCCGGTCTTGGCGGACTTGCCCACGGAGCCAGCCTGCACCATGAACTACAAATGCTCGTTGCCGCGGGTCTGAAACCTATCGAGGCGCTCCGCGCCGCTACCGCTACGCCGGCCCGCCGGTTTGGACTTACCGATAGAGGGCGAATCGCCCCAGGAATGCTTGCCGATCTGCTTCTCGTCGAGGGCGATCCGTTGACCACTATCTCGGATACCCTATCCATCCGCACGGTCTGGCATCGCGGCACGCAGCTTATTGCCAATAGGTAACCAGAGCGCCGATGCCGAAACATACTGTCGCGGAAGTTTTTACCGCTTACCGTGAGCGGCTCTTGAAGTTCATTCGTTCAAAGGTGCGCCTGCTCGAAGACGCCGAGGATATTTTACAGGACGTGTTCTATCAGTTTACACGGGTGAACGAGCTTGCGCAGCCGGTGGAACAGACGGCGGCATGGCTCTACCGCGCCGCCCGCAACAGAATCATCGACCGGTACCGGAAGCAAGAGGATATTCCCTTTTCGGCGCTGGCCCTCATTGACGATGAAGAAACGGGGGATCTGTGCGATATCATCGACATCCTGTCCTCCGACGAAACGACCCCCGAAACGCACGCATTGAGAGCGCTCATATTGGAAGAGATCGCAGCCGCCATCGATGAACTACCGCCGCTCCAGCGTGAGATTTTTGTGCAGACCGAATTGCTGAACCTGCCGGTGAAAGAAATCGCCCAAAACACAGGCGTTCCGGTTAACACCCTGCTTTCACGCAAGCACTACGCCGTCGTTCACCTGCGAGAACGCTTGCAAGTTCTGTACGCGGACTTCTTTTGATCGCCGCTCTTGAGGCGGTTCCCGGACGTATCAGGGGTCTGATACGACCCGTATCAGTGGGACTGAGACGGCTCGTATCAGGGGGTCAGATACGGCTCGTATCAGAGGGTCTGATACGACCCGTATCAGAGGGTCAGATACGGTTCGTATCAGAGGGACTGACCAAGCCTATATCAGCCCTCTGACTAAGGCTATGTCAGACCCTCTGACTAAGCCTATGTCAGACCCCCAAAGCAGGCCCTGCTTTGCCCTACCAAACAGGCCCTGCTTTGCCCTACCAAACAGGCCCTGCTTTGCCCCACCAAACAGGCCCTGCTTTGCCTCACCAAGCAGGCCCTGCTTTGCCTCACCAAGCAGAGCCAGGGCGGCACCCGCATATAGGTTGGTGTGAGAGCACACCTAGACTGGGTGTGTCCCCACACCTAGACTGGGTGTGTCCGCACACCTA
>JAITAN010000014.1 GCA_031284105.1 Treponema sp.
TGAATGTAGAAGCCGGCTTTTTGACTTCCCAGATGACCATTATCCCTGACCATGCGGGAAAAATGGGCAGTAGGCGAAAGATGTGAGTTTCTTGGTAAAGAGCGTTATAAAGTATGATCTGTAAACGAATTATAGTGAAAAGAAACAAGCGAGCAATGTCTTTCGCCCACCACGGAAAAATTAACCATGAAGTTTTTAAGACGATATTCATGGCGTTAAAGCAAGGCGCCGCCGGCCCAAAAGTGTAAAAACACGGATACCGCCGAAAAAAGGGATATGACGTGGGAAAAAACTTTAGGGATAAGCCTCCGCACGGCAAGTGCGCAAAATTTGCGGTGCTGTATCTCAAGCGTTGCATTGGTTTGAACGGAGGTTGAGTTTGCATTCCGCGCAAAATATGAGAATAACCGCGTAGCGGTTATTCCTCGATCGGGTAAGGAAATTTATAATACCGTCTGGTTTAATATCAAATCTCTGTCGGCGTTGCATTACCTGAGCTGCGGCAAGCGTACAAACAAGTTTGTGTCAGGGTATTAAACCAGATATTGCAGAATAAATCCTCCTGCCCGGCGCCATTTTCCTTGTGAAAACCGCAAAAACCGCCCTTGCTCTCATAGCAGCATCTCGTTGCTGGGAAATTCGGATATTGCTGTCAGAACCGCTATCACCCGCAAACCGTAAAAAACATACCCCACCGGACCGCTACGCTAAGTCATTATAGGATAAGAAGTTATCATCGGTAGTTTTATTTCCGCAGCCTGTATTTTAATAAGATTTAACAAACTCCCTAAGCAAGCGCGCCTGCGGCACACTGTTTTGTGGCGCGGGACCAGGCCGCTGTTTAGAATGAGCCTCCGCGCGGTATCTTAAGCGTTGTATTAGTTTGAACGGAGGCTCGATCGGGTAAGGAAATTTATAATACCGTCTGGTTTAATACCAAATCTCTGTCGGCGTTGCATTACCTGAGCCGCGGCAAGCCGCGGGGTATTAAACCAGATATTGCAGAATAAGTTTTCTAAAATACCAATCCCGGTTTTTGCATAATTTTAGCCCACATACTACGATGCTTACATCATCAGGCAAGGCTTGAGCTTTTTGAAACGGCGTGACAAAAAACTTACGGCGACCGTCAGCCGGGAAGGGCCAGGCGTACCACATCTTCAAAACGCTCGACGGGGTGGAACTCTATGCCTTTCTTCACGATATCCGGGATCTCGTCCAGATCGCGCATATTTTGCTTTGGGATGATGATATGTTTCGCCCTGTTGCGCTGGGCGGCAACGGTTTTTTCTTTCAGGCCGCCTATCGGCAAGACCTGCCCGGTAAGGCTTAGCTCGCCCGTCATCGCAAGGTTGGGGGCAATGGTTTTGTTCCGTATCAGGGAAAGCAGGGCTGTCGCCATCGTGATACCGGCGGAAGGGCCGTCCTTGGGAGTGGCGCCTTCGGGAATATGCAGGTGGATATGGTTCTTTTCGAACCACCCGGACTCAAGGCCGTACCGTTCCACACCAAGCTTGCGGGCATAAGTCATCGCGATTGCGGCGGACTCCTTCATTATATCACCCATCTTGCCGGTCAGCGTAAAACCCTCCTTGCCCGGCATTGATGTGGCCTCGATTACCAGCGTGTCGCCGCCCATGCTTGTCCACGCGAGCCCAACCGACATACCGGGACGGTCGGCCTTTTTGTACACGCCCTCCGGAAAAATCGGCTTACCCAGATGTTTTTCTATCATTTCCTTGTCTATCACGAACTGGGCCGGCACGGACTTGCTTTCATCCCCGCTTTCCTCGGCCTCGACAAGCTGCTTGGCCAGTTTGCGGTGAATCTTGTCCAGATTCTTTTCAAAGTTACGCACCCCGGCCTCACGGGCATAGCCGTTAGCAATGTGCAGCAGGGATTCCTTAGTATACTTGACCCTGCTCTTTTTTATGCCGTTCTTTTCGAGGCTTTTGGGCAGAAGATAGTGCTTTGCGATTTGAAGTTTTTCGGTGTCGATGTAACCGGGCAGCTCTATCACCTCCATGCGATCTATCAGCGGGGCCGGCACCGTGTCAAGCGTATTTGCGGTAACGATGAAGAATATATGCGATATGTCAAAGGGCAGGTCCAAGTAGTGATCGCGGAAACTGATATTCTGTTCCGGGTCCAGCACCTCCAGCAGCGCGCTGGACGGGTCGCCCTGAAAGCTGGTTCCCATCTTGTCTATTTCATCGATCATGAAGACCGGGTCTTTGGCCTTGCATATTTTGAGTCCCTGAATGATTTTTCCGGGCATGGAGCCTATGTAGGTCCTGCGATGTCCCTTGATTTCCGCCTCGTCCCTCATGCCGCCTACGGAAAACCGAAAGAACTGCTTGCCCAGCGCGTGAGAAATCGAGCGTCCTACCGATGTTTTGCCAACGCCGGGAGGTCCCACTAGGCAGATGATCGAGCCTTTGTTGTCCCGTCTGAGCTTTCGCACGGCAAGGTATTCGGTGATACGGGTCTTCACGTCCTTCAAGCCGTAATGGTCTCCCTCCAGGATGGCGGACGCCTTGGCCAGGTCAAAATTTTCAGGCTGAGGATCGAGCCAGGGCAGTTCAACAATCCAATCAAGGTAGTTCCGGGTAACAATAAATTCGGAAGAATTCGGTTCCATCAGGCTGAATTTTTCCAATTCATCGTCTACAACTTCTTTAATCTCGCCTTCAAACTTGAAAGAATCGATTTTTTCTTTGATTCGCTTGTATTCCGAACTCTTTGCGTCCGCCGCCTGTCCCAATTCAGTCCTGATTACTTTCAGTTCTTCTTTCAGAAAATATTCACGCTGGGATTTTTCAATTTTTTCGTTGATTTCACGCTGAATTCGCTTCTGAATCCGCAGTAGTTCCTGTTCCTTTTTGATGTAAACCAGCACTTGTTCCATTCTTTTGCGGACATTGAACACTTCCAGTATCTTTTGCTGCTCATTTTTGTCGATGTTAAGGATACTTGTAATGAAGTCGGCTATCTTGCCCGGGTGGTCTATATTCACCATGTTCAGCCGCATCTCTTCGGAAAACAGCGGGTTATTCTCCGAAATTTGCTTCATCTCACTGATCAGGGCGCGAGTCAGAGCCTTTACCTCGTTTGTGTCGTCTTCTTCATCATCGATGTAACTGACCGCCGCTATGATGGGGTTGGCGGCGCTGATCGTTTTTTTTATCATGAAGCGCTTTATGGTAGATATGAATATGTTCAGGCCACCGTCCGGCAGGTTGATTTTTTTGATAATTTTGGCGACCGTTCCCACCTTATAAAGGTCACCAATATCGGGCGATTCAGAATCATGCTCAGTGAGCACGAGCCCGATATGACCGTCGCGGGACGCCGTCTCGTCAACAACCCGCACATCACCCGGATTACCAATCATTATAGGGGTAAAAATCCCCGGAAAAATCGGGCGCCCCACAAGCGCCACAATCGGCAGCTTTGGCGGCAACATTTGTTCTATAGGTACTACACTCTGTTCAGCCATAATCCCCTTCTAATTCTTAAAGTTCTTAAAGTGTACCCAAGTCGCGCCGTAGACGCAAGTCCGCGCATCCCCTCTGTCAACGATAGGCGGGAATGTCCCCGTTTCCATATTGGCTTGACAAATCCAAATACTCCCGCGAGGCCTTACGAAAATTTTCAGTATTGAGGTTGTTCCAAAACTCCGGGGCTCCGGTGCATGGCCCTGGCGGGGGCCTTACGGGGGTATCCTCCCATGTGTTGGGTGTGTCGATATTTTCACTACGGATAAAGCTAATGGACGATAGCGCGGATGGTGGAGGAATATAGGAGCAGGCTATCCGGGGCGATAAAATGGATACAAGAGGAGGGAAGCCATGAGGAAGTGGGTAAAACAGTACGGGTGGGAGTATATACTGTGGTCGGGGTGGGTTAAATAAGCATGGATACGCAGTTACAATAGGAGTTCGGTAAGGGACGGTGTAGTGAAACGAAAAAGCCATCTTTTGTTGATACAGCTGATAATTGCCGTGTTCCCAGTTGCGGCCCAGCATTTTAAGCCATACTCGATTCCGCGCGTACTGCAGACCGAACATTTCGAACTGATATATTCCGGACG
>JAITAN010000048.1 GCA_031284105.1 Treponema sp.
CGCTATGAAATTAATTTTTATGGGCTTGAAGAACATATCCAAAAAATGGACAATGCCGGTACGGGATTGGGGGGCTGCCCTTAATCAATTCGCAATCATTTACGGGGAAGACAGGGTTCCCCTATGATGTACCGTTTACACAAAATAATTTACAGGCTCTCCTGTAGCGATTACAATACTCCCTATAGCGAGTAAAAGGCTTCCTGTACTGATTACAATACTTCCTGTAGCGAGTAAAAGACTTCCTGTACTGATTACAATACTTCCTATAGCGAGTAAAAGACTTCCTACAATGATTACAATACTCCCTGTACTGATTACAATACCTCCTGTAGCGATTACAATGCTTCCTGTAGCGAGTAAAAGGTTTCCTGTAGCGAGTACAAGAGCGTCTACTTAGAACCGGCGCGCTATGTGTACCGGGAAGCGTCCGCCGCTTCTAACCGGAGCTCTATCAGCGGTCCGACCTATCGTAGGAGGTCTGACCTAACCGCGCCCGTTCAACTCAACAGGGGAAACTTTCAACTCCGCCGGCCCTATCCGGCCTATCGTACCGGAGGTCTGACCTATTGTCGGAGGTCGACGCAACCGCGCCTTCGAGCCGCAACCGAAAATATGTTTCCTATTTTCCACCCTCTTCACAAAGTCCCTTTCGGTATGGTACGATAGAGTTATAATGAAGAAGTTGACCGGCATTCCCGTATCAAAAGGAATTGTTATTGGAAAGGCGTTTCTGTTTTTGGATACCGATTTTGCGGAGATCCCGCGGTTTCGTATTGAGAAAAAACAGACGGCCGAAGAGTGGGCGCGTTTTCTTGCCGCAGTGAACGAAGCGAGAGAGAATATCGGGTCCTTGCAGCATGTACAAAAATCCGTTACCGGTGAAGAAGACGGTATACTCAATACCCATCTTTTGATGTTGGAAGATACGGATTTTCACGAACAGATAAAACGGCGGCTTGAGACCGGGCTCCAAAATATCGAGTGTGTCGTATGGGACGTCGCTGCCGAATTTTCCCGGAAGCTGGCGGCATCGCCGGTATCGTATCTTCGGGAACGGGCCGCGGATATCGCCGATATTACGGGGCGGCTTCTAAATATCCTGCTTAACATTAAGAAGCCTTCCCTTGCGGATTTGACTGAAGACGTAATCATAGTAACCCGCGATCTCCTGCCTTCCGAAGCCGTTACCATGAACAAGCGGCGCGTCAAGGCCCTGGTTATGGGCGCGGGTTCCCAGACAAGCCACACCGCGATTCTGGCAAAAGCCTTTGAAATTCCGGCGGTTTTCGGGCTTCCCGGCATTACATCGGAAGTTACTTCCGGCGATACGCTCATTGTTGACGGCGGTACCGGTGAGGTCCTCATTAAGCCGGCCGCTAAAACCATCGAAAAATACCAGGTACTAATCGTAAAAGCACATGAGAAAAAGGATAAACAAGAGGCATTGCGCGATCTTCCGGCGGAAACAGCGGACGGCTACCGCGTCGCCCTCAATGCCAATATAGAATTTCCCGAAGAAATGGAACAGGTTCTGCGCTATGGAGCGGAGGGCATCGGGCTGTACCGTACCGAGTTTCTTTTTCTGAACGCGGGATATGCCGAAGAAGACGAACAATTCCGGGCGTATTCCCATGTGATCAAGGCAATGGGGAACAAGCCCGTTACCATACGTACCATTGATGTGGGCGGAGACAAAATTCTGCCGAACCTCCGCAGCGTTGAAGAAAAAAATCCGCTGCTCGGCTTGCGCGGCATACGGTTTTCCCTTGCCCATCCCGATCTCTTCAAGGTACAGCTGCGGGCGATTTTGAGGGCGAGCGTTTTCGGCGTTGTAAAGATCATGTTTCCCATGATTTCCGGTTTTACCGAGCTGGAAACCGCGCTCTCCATACTTGAAGAAGCAAAGCGTGAATGTCGGGATAAGGGAGCCGCGTTTTCCGAACGCATTGAAGTAGGCTCCATGATAGAAATCCCCGCCGCGGTGGTGATTGCGGATATTCTTGCAGAAAAATCAGAATTCTTCTCAATCGGTACCAACGATCTTATACAATACTCGCTTGCCGTCGACCGTAACAACGAACAAGTCGGCTACTTGTCCCAGCCTTTTCATCCTGTGGTACTGCGGCTTATCAAAAAGACGATTGATGAGGCGCACGCCGCGGGCATAAAGGTCGCAATGTGCGGCGAGCTTGCCGGTAATCCCAAGGCAACGGCCGTTCTTTTAGGACTGGGTCTCGATGAGTTCAGCATGAGCGCCCCGCAGATTCCGCCGGTGAAACAGATCATCAGGAGAACGAATATCGAAAAATGCCGTGTTCTGGCAAGAAACTTGTTGATGTGCAAAACCGTAAGGGATGCAGAGGCGGCGCTGAAAGAAGGAGATGGGTAGCGTGTTATTTGATATTGATAAAACATACGGCAATATGCCGACGGTCGTTCTTGTGGGCAGACCCAATGTAGGGAAATCCACGCTTTTTAACCGCCTTTTGCGGATGCGGCGCGCCATAACCGATCCTACGCCGGGCGTTACGCGCGATCCGGTTGTTAAAGATACCTTTATCCGTGAAAAACCCCTGCGGCTTATTGATACGGGCGGCTTCAAACTCGACCATGACCGCGGCGCCGCCGGCGGCGCGAATACGTTGGATAGTCTGGTGGTTGAGAAAACGCTGGAAACCATCAAAAGCGCGGATGTGATCGTGCTGCTGCTTGAAGCCGGCGTTTTTACCGCGGAAGACGAGGAGTTTATCACGCTTTTGCGTCCATACCAGAAGAAGCTCATCGTTGCGGTGAACAAAACCGAGGGCGGCAGACGGGTAGGGGAGTCATTCAACCTTTTATCCTTCGGCTTTGAGCATATCTATTTTATTTCCGCGGAGCATGGGGACAGGATCGCGGAATTGGAGGACGTTATTATCGGCAAATCGGATTTCTCCGGCGTTGTCGAGGCGCTTCCTCCTGAAAAAGAACCTATCCGCATAGCGATTCTAGGAAAACCGAATACCGGTAAGTCTACCCTGTCGAATCGGCTTACCGCGTCCGAAAGCTCTCTGATAAGCGACATACCCGGAACGACACGCGATGTTGTCGAGGGGGCGTTCATCTATAAGAACCGCAATTTTGTCTTGCTGGATACGGCGGGCATTAGACGGAAATCCAAGGTTACGGAAAATATCGAATACTATTCGGTGAACCGCGCCATAAAAACCATTGACGAGGCGGATATCGTGTTTCTCATGATCGATGCCCAGGAAGGGTTATCGGATCAGGATAAGAAGATCGCCGCGCTTGCATCCGAGAAGGGACGCGGCATCGTCATGGCATTGAATAAGTGGGATGTCATGCCTGCTGCAAAGAACACCTTTGAGGCCGTGCGCGACCGCGTCCGCTTCCTCTTCGGCAAGATGGAATACGCGCCCATTATTGCGGTAAGCGCCGAAACCGGTCTGGGCGCGGATAAACTGCTTGATACGGCAATCAGGCTTTATGGGCAGCTCACCAAACAGATAGACACGGGACCCTTAAATCAGGCTTTGGAACGCTGGCTTGAAGAGTACCCGCCGCCCCATGGACCGCAAACCCGCTTCAAGGTGAAATATGCGGTGCAGGTTTCCAAACGCCCCGTAAAATTCGTTGTTTTCGTGTCCCGTATTCATGCCGTTACCGAGTCGTATGTTTCATACCTCCGCAACAAAATGAGAAAAGATTTGGGATTCAAAGAAATACCGGTTGAAATAGAAATCAGATCATCACGTATTTCTAAAAACGCCGGAAATTCAAAAGCGCCTTTATAAACAATGGAGGAGCATAGCGATGGAGCTGACAATAAGAGAAGTGGAAGAAATTACCGGCGTAAAGGCGCCCGTGCTGCGGTATTGGGAACAGGAGATCCCCATGCTCCAACCCAAACGGGATAAGACGGGCAGGTGCATCTATTCCGAGTGGGACATTCAGATTTTGTTCCGGTTGAAACATCTGCTGTACGATCTGCGCTATACTATTACGGACGCCGGGTGCCGGTTGTTTCTGGAACTTTCCGGTGGAAATCAAGATACTCATGTACAAATTGCCCTGGTGCGCGCGGAATTGCTTACCTTATACCATAAGGTTCGCTCCTTGAGCTGAATAGACAAAAATGCTATCCGTATCTATGTACACACTCGGCTGCAAACTGAATCAGCTTGAAAGCGAAGCGATTGCGGGCGCGTTTCGGGACGCGGGTTTTTCCCTTCTCCCGTTAAACGAAGACGATCCCGCGGACGTGGTGATCGTCAATACCTGCACCGTAACCTCCAAAGCCGAACAAAAGGCGCGGCGGATTATCAGAAAACTGGCGCGGAACAACGTATGCGTCATTGTCGGCGGCTGCTATGCGCGCATGGACGCGGAATCTATCGCGGCCATTGACCGGCGGATTCTTGTGCTTGCCGGAGATCGCAAGAGCGCCTTGCTTGATCTGCCCGCGGCGCTGGCTTCGGCGCTGGAGGCCGGGGCCGTTTGTGAACCGCGCCCCTTCCGCGTATATGATAGTATCGCTTCTATACTGCAAGCCGATGCGCGCCGGCTCCCCGCGTCTAATAAACCGAAGGAACAATTCCGCTACAGTCCGGATACGTTTTCCTTTCATTCAAGGGCGTTTCTCAAAATTCAGGACGGCTGCAACAGACGGTGCGCGTACTGCCGCGTTCGTCTTGCGCGGGGCGCGAGCGTAAGCCTCGACGCGGAACAGGCGCTTACCCAGCTAAACGCGCTTGAAGCCAAGGGCTACCGTGAGGCCGTGCTTACGGGCGTAAACATCAATCAATACGATGCGGGCATGGACCTGGCCGGTCTTGTCGCGTACCTCCTCAACGGCACGGAACGGATACGGATACGGCTTTCTTCTATTGAACCGGAAGGCATTACAAAAGAATTCTGCACGGTCATATCTGATGTACGGGTCTGTCCCCATTTCCATCTTTCGGTACAAACAGGCAGCGACGCGGTGCTTGCCAAGATGAGGCGTCCGTATACACGGGATATTGTCGAACGGGGCGTTGCCCTGCTCCGTTCCGTAAAAGACGACCCTTTTTTGGCAGGTGATATTATCGCGGGTTTTCCCACGGAAACGGCCGCGGATTTTGAAGAAACGCTTGCCTTATGCAGACGGATTGGCTTTTCGTGGATACACGCGTTTCCCTATTCGCCGCGCCCGGGAACCGAGTCGTTCCGTTTCAAAGAAAAGGTTAATGACCGCGAGATTGTTCGGCGTGTTGATGCCCTGTCGGCGCTGGCGCGCGCGGGGCGGCGTTTGTATATCGGGCGGCAAATCGGCAAAAGAGCGGAAGCCGTTATCGAAGTAAACGAACATACGCCTCCGGGGTTCGCCGCGGGCATTACGGAAACGTACCTCAAGGTACTGCTGCACGCGCCGAAAGGTGAAATCCCGCGCGCAGGCGATATGGTCCCCTGTACGCTCACGGCGGCCGAGCATACGCGGTTACAGCAGCGCTCTTTTGACTTGCGGGGAATACTGCTATAAAACAAGGCGGGGCTTCCTCTATTATGCGAAGCGACGGTTCTCTCATGGTTTCTTTCGTGATCTTAAAAATAAATGCACCCATCCATTTATTAACAAACAAC
>JAITAN010000068.1 GCA_031284105.1 Treponema sp.
ATAAAGCGGCATAGCCGGCGCCCGGCGGCGGGGTGTATATGGGGAGAGAAAAGCGAAAGGACGGATATGCGGTACGCGCATTAACGGCGTACAAATACGGAAAGTGTTCCAACAGTATAACCGTTGGTTATAGGAACCGCCGTGATAGAAAGTCTATATACGATAGAGTTCGTGTATAGATAACACGTAAGGAGTAAAATATGACTAACGATAATTTTGTATATTGCCGGTTACTCATACAGGAATGGAAAGGGTTCGAGAAGGAGTTTGAAAGAATTCGTAAGGAATCCAATCAGCGGTTAAAATATCAACCGGATATGTACTCTCATGAATTTGAAAAGCTCCAGCGGGAGTATGAAGGGATCCAAAAGGATATGGAGGAAAAGATCAAGTCAAAGCAAGGTTTGATAAACGAAAAATTTGCCCAATGGAATAAATTGGCGCAAGAAATACGGGCTGAATTAGGATTTGAATAATACAGGTAAAACCCCCGCCGCTTTTGCAAGCGGCGGGGGTTTTTTTGTGGGATGGGCGCGCCTTTCTATATCGCACCGGCAGTAATCGCGGTCGTTATTCGCCGCCCTTTCTGTAAATATGTGCGCGCGATTGGGGCGGTAAGTTCATTGTTTAACAAGTTCTCATTTATGAACCGGTCTTATAAAGCCGCAGCAACATAGCGTTCGTCAGGGTTTCCGCACGTTCAAGACTGAGAAGAAGAAGCGGAACCAGCAAGGCGAAAGCGCTTCGGATGCCGCGTTTACCGCCGCGTGAGATTCGCGCGGTAAGGATCCGCTCGGCTTCCTCGGTGAGCAAAGGGATGAAACGGATGCTTATACCGACAATCATGGCAATGTCCCGCACCGGAAACCCAAGTCGGGAAAACGGGGAAAGCAGCGCGTTGATTGCCGAGAGCGTTTCACGCAGGGGAGTAACCGTGAGATAGAGAGAAAGTACCACTATAAACGATGTTATGCGGCATACAAATGTAAGTGAACGATGAAGTTCGGCCGCCGTAATTGAAAAAAACGAGAAAAAACCATCTTTGAAAGGGTGAAACAGGATCGGGCCGGTATCATGTTCCCACGAAAACGCGGTTTGAAAAAGAACAAGCAAAAAAAGAAAAGGCAATGCAGTAACTACGCCACGGACTAAGACCTTGAATTGAATCCCGCCTAAGAATCTTCCAATCAAGAGTACAACACTTAGTGCAACGGGTAATACGCATAGGGGGCCGGCAATGGAAAGCGATCCCATTACAAAGAGCAATACCATTTTCACGAGAGGATTGAGATTCCGTAAAGGCGAATCTATATCGATAAAACGCCCGAAAAACGCGGTTTTGAAGAGCGGCTTGCCGGGAACGCGTCTGCGTTTTGGCTGTACGGGTGGAGCTTGCTGTGGAAATCGAGGGACATCGCGCCGCATAGAGCGCGCCGGAAAAAGATGCCCATTCCGAAACGCTTTGGGCACTATGAGTCCCCAAGCCGGATTCCAGAGTTCGCCGAATACCGCTTCTGGCGATCCAAATGCCGCAAGGCTGCCCTTATCCATAACAGCTACATAATCAAAACATGCCGCCGTTTCGAGGGAGTGCGTTGTAATGATAATGGTTTTGCCCTTTGCCTGCTGTTCAAAAATAAGTTCCATGATGCGGCGTTTGTTGTTATTGTCAAGCGCGGCAAGCGGCTCGTCCAACAAGAGGATTTCACTGTCCATAGCAAGTACGCCGGCAAGCGCGGCGCAGCGTTTCTCACCGCCGGAGAGAGAGGTTGTCTCTCGGTCGGAAAAGGCGGCGAATGGAAGCCCCGATGCATCCATCGCCGTTTTTACCCTTTGGATAAGAGCAGTGCCTTTAAGACCGATGTTTTCGGGACCAAATGCAACGTCATCCGCAATATACGTTTCAAAGAGCGCGTTTTCCGGTGACTGGACCGCAAGCGCTGCCTTAAAACGCACATTACGGAGGTTGACGCGCTTATCAAGGGTATCTAGACCTTGCACGATAACGCTGCCCGAAGAAGGAAGAAGCAGGGCGTTGATGTGTTTGAGTAGGGTGGTTTTCCCGCAGCCGCTCTTGCCGACAATAGCTATCGTACTGCTGCGGGGGACGGAGAAGGTAACATCATGTATACCGGTAATAGGAAACGCGGCAGGATGCGAGTATTGATGGGAGACTAAAAAGAAGCGTATTATCGGAGGCTGAAAAGGCGACTCGGAAACTTCCGCGTCTGAAAAAACAGAGCGTTTCTTGTTATACGCCGAACTCCATTCCTCACGGCGCGCGGCAGCCGCCTCCTTCCATGCTTCAGGCGCGCCGTCAAATACCACTGCTCCTTCGCGTAGCACGATGGAACGCCGTGAACGCAGAGCTTCTTCATGACTGTGGGTGATATGAATAATAGTCTTACCTTGACCGTTGAGCGTGTCGAAGAGATCAAGGATGGTTTTTGCGGAATATGAATCAAGCATGGATGTAGGCTCATCAAAGATGAGGATGCACGCATCAAGGGCAAGGATACCGGCGAGCGCGAGGCGCTGTTTTTCACCGCCGGAGAGCAGGTGCGGGGAACGGTCGCGGAGATGGGTAAGCCCAACCGCTTGCAGGGCGTTTGCAACACGCGAATAGACTTCGGCTTTGGGGAGATCGAGGTTTTCTGGTCCAAATGCCGTGTCTTCTTCTACCGCAGAACCTATGATTTGCAGGTCGGGATTCTGCATCACCATGCCGGTGAGAGAACGAATACGCTCAAGGTGCGCCTCGTCAGACGGATCCAACGGAACGCGGTCCGGCGTGAATATGGTAATCGTACCGGGCGGCGGCGTGAGCAGCCCGTTGATACAGGATATAAGCGTACTTTTGCCGGAACCGTTTCCGCCAAGCAGCGTAATGTATTCGCCCGCCTCAATGTCAAGGCTGACGGTATTAAGAACGTTTAACGTCGTCTGCCCTTCCTTCATGCCACGCGTTTTTTTGTATGAGAAAGACAGGTTTTTAATGGATATGCATTTTTTATGCACATGGTTTTCCACCGAATTTCTTGCTAACTCTATCAATTCCGCCAATAAAGCCGCCTTATTCTATGTTCCGCAGTTGTTCGCGGATATTTTCAAGCGCATCTTTCATGGAAACGACTTCACAACTTACCTCAAGTTGGTAGGCTTTCGAGCCTATGGTGTTGATTTCGCGGTTTATTTCCTGACAAAGAAAATCGAGTTTCTTTCCCGGAGACGGGTTTCGCTTTATTTCTGCACGGAATTCCATAAAGTGAGCTTTAAGACGGGAAATTTCTTCCGCAATGGTGAACTTCATAAGCACTGCGGCGACTTCCGCAAATATCCGGTTTCCTATGGCGACATCTGCCGGGATATCCGCCGAATAATTTCCCGCTATCTCTGTAAAATACGCTATAAACCGCCCTCGTACCCGCTCTTTTAAGATATTTTCCTCTTCATGCGCGAAGTGTTCAATAACTTCAAGCGATTTCTCAAGAGCGGATAAGAAGGAGAATATATGAGTTTGGGCGTATGTCCCCTCCCTCACTCGCTCATTGTTTAGTTGGGTGATGGTCGAACGGAAAAGCGGTTCGAGTTTCTCCCAATAAAAATCATCGTTACGGCTTTGATTGGTTTCTATGACGCCGCTCATACTTAGAAGCAGGGACAGGGACGGCTCTTCGTAGAGATGGAGCGTTTCGGAAAGAGCCGTAATTGCCTGTAAATAGGCTTTAGCCGTTTTCTTATTGATACTAATCGGAATAGAGGTGTTATCTTTTAGTTTGATACCGATCTCAACTTTACCGCGGCGAATAGCGTTTATTACGATTTCACGGATTTTTAGCTCAAGTCCGGCTAAAGAAGGAGGGATATTGACGAAAACTTCAAGAAAACGACTATTGTAGGATTTTATTTCTACCGAGAGCGACAGTTCTTCTGTTGAGGCTGTCGCATGAACGGCATCTAGGGTTTTGTAAGCGTAACCAGTCATACTTTTCATAACATTTTTATATTAGCTTTTTTATAATCGTTTGTCTATATCTGATTATAATGTCTCATACCGCGCCGCTTCCGTTTATTGTCACCAAACGGAGCGGTTTATCCGGCTTTTGCTCAAGCCGCCGCTCTCGGCTTCAAGCCTATGCCGATGCCTTGTCTCTCAAGAATAACCGGTTTAATATATACCGTTTTTGCGGGAGAGGCTCTTCCACAAATTTACCGTAACGGTTATAGTACTTCCATATTCTTGACAACAG
>JAITAN010000151.1 GCA_031284105.1 Treponema sp.
TTTCATGACCGTCAAACCGTTTTTCACTTTTTATCAAAACTCCTAGGGGATATTTTCAGAGAAAGTATATGGTTTTTGCGGCTGCTTGTCAAGTTGTTTTTCAGATATTTTTCAAAAAATAATGCTGTGGCTACCCTTTTTTTTATCCATAATGCGGACTTTTATAATAATGAAACATCAGAAACCTTATTCTTGTTTATTTTATCGCTCTCGTCCCTTTCAGCTATCGCTTTTTTGATCTCCTCACGGGAAAGAAAGGAATAGAGCGATAGCGTTTGCAAGGGAAAGGATAGGGCGTTGCAGGTATGCCTGCGAAGGAACGAGGGAGCCGCGTCAAAAAAACGCCGCCGCTTCGGGGACAATGCCCGCCGCTTCCCCGCCTGCGCGCTCTTTTTTATACTGTGGAGCCGGCGTCAGAAATCGCGATTACTGCGCCTTGTTTACCAGTCCAAATCGTATTTTCTGAACCACGATCCGCTCTGCCGCTTCTTCAAACCTGCCCCTGCCCGCGCTTTTAATCGCCGCAAGTATGGCGTTATGGGTGGAAACAAGCGTGGACGGCCACGCCATTACCATATCGACGCCCGCATTGAGCGCGGCTATTACCGCGTCTTCCGCTTGTATGCCGGAAGACGCGACCGCTCCCATGGAAAAGTCATCGGCTACGGCTATACCGGTAAAGCCGAGTTCCCCGCGCAGCCAATCGTTTACAATAAGCGGAGAAAGGCTTGCATTATGCTTCCCGTCCCGCGCCTGCACGACAACGTGCGACACCATGATCGCGGCCGGACGCATAGTACGGATAAGTCCGGCAAAGGGTTTGACCATGTAATCAAGGGTTTGCCTATCGGCCGTAAGTACCGGCAGGGCCTTATGCGGATCCGCATACGCATTTCCCGGAAAATGTTTTACCACACAGGTAACGCCCGCCCGTTCCATACCGCGGATAAAAGCCGCGCACGCGGCTTCCACAAAAACAGGATTCGGTCCGTAAGAACGGGTATCAAGAAACTGCATGTTTTCATTGTTAAGAATCTCCGCAATGGGCGCAAAATTCATGGTGATACCCAAGTCATGTATCTCCACTCCGGATCGAAAGGCGTGATACTCAACTTCTTCCAATGCCTGTTTCCAATCCACGGCAAGCGTCCGGTACCAATACGATTCGGCTGAAGGCAGCCGTTTTGCCCCGGGACCAAAACGGTGAACGCGCCCGCCCTCGTGATCCACCGCAAGAAACGGCGCCGCGCTTTTTTCAGCGACCGCCTCCGTACAATCCTTCAAAAAGGAACGGATCGTATCCTTATCCGCATCAAGATTGTACGAGAACAGCATGATTGCGCCCGGCGGGCTGTTTTGCAACAGTTTTTTCATTCCGGCGGCTAAATACATATTTCCATCAACCCCCGTAATGATCATCTGGGCCGCAAGCGTAGAGTCATCCATCGCGGACACAATCGCCTTCGCCTGTTGATGATATGCAGCCATCTCTACCGGTCGAGCGGGTTCGGCTTCCTCCCGTTTTGGTTCGGCCTCCGAAACGGCTTCCGTTGCAGCCGGTACATCCAACGGCAACGCCGCCGTACCGGTTGCATTACCGCCGGACAAAACCGGTTGCAACGCCGCCGGCGTTGCCGCAATCTCCGTTTTCTCACAACCGGCAAGAACCAGCGCGGACAACGCCAGACACAGTATTTTCAATCGCCGCCCCGTAAATTCCGCGCCAGTTCCTTCCACACCAGTTTGTCTTTTTCAGAAAGCCGCGCAAATTCCGCGCCTCTTCCGTAAGCGGACAATTCGATGAATCGGCTTGTTCTCCGCAGAAGCTCTTCAAACTTGGTTTCATGGAATGAAGTAAGCCATCTGGGAACGCTTTTTGAGACTTCAAGCAGCTTCGCATAATGAGGCGCGCAGAAGCCTTCGGACGCGGTGAAAAATTGCTGTACCGCCTTTCCATTCTCCCCGCCGTCGGCCTGAACCAGAAAGGTTAGGTACTCTTTCTCAATACGTTCACGCTCAACGCATACCGGACACCTTCCCTTTGGTTTCCACGCTCTCCGTTTACCAAACGCCGCAATCCGATCTTCGAGGATATCGCGGCTCAGAATCGCAACGGCGAGTCCATCACGGAACGAGTCGAGTTTTTGCGAATGAGCGGAACAAAACCCTCCCGCTTCCCTGAATTCTTTTCTGAAGACCCTGTCGGATACATGCTCAAAGAGCATACCGTCAATGTAGCGTTCCGCCCTTTCGCTAATTATAGTACAGAGCGGGCAGCCCGACTTTGCGCAGGCTTTTTCTAGTTCAATGAAATTGATATGCTTATCCACCAAAGATGCGCTCTAGTCCCAAATATCCACGGTTCCATCCTCACGCGCTATAAATGCATGGGGACCTTTTTTAGTGAAAAAGCCGTTCTCCACGACGCCCGGTATGTGATTGATCTGCTCTTCTAAAAGAGCCGGATAAACGAGACCGGCAATGCTCTTAAAGGTAATATCCAAAAGAAGATTCCCGTGATCGGTAACAACGGGTCCCGCTTTCCGCACGGCCTCGCGTAAGACGCATTCCGCACCCAGTTTGGCAAGTTCCATACATACAAAGACCCGCGATTCAGGGATAATTTCAACCGCTACCGGAAAGGTTCTACCCAGCATATCCACAATCTTTGTCTCGTCAGCAACAATGGCATAGGTTTTCGATGCGTAAGCTATGAGCTTTTCACGAAACAAAGCGCCGCCGCCGCCTTTTACGCAGAAATGGTCATGATCGATCTGATCCGCCCCGTCGATTGTAAGATCGAGGCTGCCGTTTATTTCAGGGGAATTAAGCGAATACAGGGGAATACGCCGTTTCTCACACTCAAGCTCCGTCTGGAAACTCGTGGCTATAGCCTTGATGTTGTTTAAGGCGCCTTGTTCCACCAAACCGCCTATATACCGTACCGCGGTGATGGCCGTAGAACCGGTACCAAGACCAAGTTTCATACCGTCCCGCACAAGCTTATCAACAGCGGCTTTTCCCGCATTTTCTTTCATGGCTTTTCGATCCATAACTAGTGAACCTCCTATAATTCAATGTTTATATCCGCGGGGAATTTCTTGCCCATAAAAAACTCATACTGAAATTGAGCCTGTCTGATAAACATATCGTAGCCGTTTAGAGTACGGCAGCCCGCACGGGATGCCCGTTTGATCAAAGCCGTCTCGGCCGGCTTGTAGATCACATCCATAACCATCTCTTTCCCTGAAAAGGTGTAGAGTTCAAGAGGATCCGCGCCGATATCAGGTTCCATACCAACAGAGGTTGTCTGAATGATAATGTCGTCGTATTTGTCGATAAGCGCAATGCCCGCGGGATCAAGCCCGGCCCACTGAAAGCCGAAGGATTCCGCCAAATCACGCGCTCGTATAGGCGTCCGATTCAGAATAAGCGCCTTTCCTTTTAAGCAGGAAATCTCCAGCGCAATGGCACGCGCCACGCCTCCGGCTCCGACAATGGTGATCTTTTTGCCGCTTACGTTCTTCTTTCCGATAAATTGCAGAAAGGAACCCGAAAAGCCCAGCGTATCGGTGTTGAACCCATTCCAACCGCCGTCTTCCTTGCGCACAATGGTATTACATGCGCCGGTCGAACCCACTTTCTGAGATTTTTCCGCAAGAAAGGAAACTACCGCCTCCTTGTGAGGAATCGTTATCGAAGCGCCGGAAAGCCTCAAGTCTTGCGCAAGACGTATGAATGATTCCGCGGAAATAGCGGGAAAGGGCAGATACACCGCATTGGTTTTTTCAAGGCTGAAAATAGTATTAAAAAAAGCGGGGCTAAACGTTGCCTTGAGCGGGTAACCCGTTATGCCGAAGATGCGGGTTTGGTCGTTGATATTCCTGAAACGGTAAAAGTCTACTAGTTCTATAGGATCGAGCTGCCCGGATGCGGCTCTTGGCACGTCATATTCGCCTTTTACAGAAGTAAACGTTATCTGAGAGCCGAATTTGTCGGCCAGAATACGGGAACAAAGTCCAAAATCGCCCATGCAGATAAGTATCTTCTCTATATCCGTTGTTTCCTTTGCGACGCTCATAACGGCGTGCGTCTCTTCCAGCGAACGGGGCGTTACCGCAACTTTGACGATTTCATCCCCAACGCGCCGCATACGCCGGATTTTACCCGCAAGATCAACATCCACACCGTTCATGTTATGACGCGAACGGATGATCCGCGTCCCAAATGTACGGGCCGCCTCCTCAATTCCCGGTATGTTCACATCCTCTTCAAGATCGATATAGGCAAAATTATGCCTGCGATCCGCTTCGGCGAAAGCCAAGCCTCTCGAAAGCAAGCCGATCCTTGACCCTTCGCCCTCCGAAAACATACCGCCATCTATATCACGGCGTATGGTTAGTATAGACGGCAGTCCGGCCATTTCAGGAAACTTCCTGATAAAGAACCGCTCGTCCGGCGTAAGATAATCCACCCGTAATTCCACTAGGTCGATATAATGCCGGTATTTTTTCAGTATCTGCATATCCCGTTCAAGGGTCTTGCCCGTTAAACAAAGACAGATTTTTGCCACAACACGCCTCTCACATATCCGACCGATAAATAAAAATAGCCTGCGCTTTTCCGGCGCTATCAAAGTTAACCCGCATCATCATTTCCCACGATCCTGAAGGCAGTTCGAAAAGCAGGCTATCAAGAAAATCGTATGTTTTTTCCCCTAAGATTTCCCGTACATTCTTACGCATATCTCCTATTTTGACGCCGTATGCAGCCTGTACGCTAACCAGCCACACATGATCCTCGAATATATAACAATCAAAATCTTGATATGCAAAGACAACATCGTCCTGCCACAGCTCTTGTCCCCGAACCGCGTACACTTTCTGCGGGGCGCCGAATACGGCATACAGCTCTTCCAATGCCAGCCCAACTAAATCGACCGGAGTTTCAGGATTCCCAAGGAGAGCCGCGCCGGTTTCTTGCGCTGCTATCGGAGAGATGGTAAAGAATAAACACCATCCTGCTAGTATACAATGGTTTTTCATTTTTATATAATATGATGAGAATATGGTTTATATCAAGTAGGAACGCCGGCAGCTATGAATAACAAGCTTGTTATACGGACCATTCCCCGGTTTCGGGAATCGACGTGATTAGGGGGATACGGGTATGATACTATGCTGCGGCGAGGCGTTGATTGGACTTCCACCGATGTGACGGACGGTAGGTTAAGCGGTGTTGCAATGTGTTAATGCTATCGGGGATTCCCTCCCGTGAAGACGGCCATCGCTTTTTTAGGATTTTATTCGTCTCCCTCATGCCGGCAATTTCTTTCCGCAGCCGAGCCGTTTCTTCATCCCGCGCGTTTCCTCTACCGGTGAAAGCTTTCATCGCTCCCGTTTCATTCCGCTTCATCTCCCGCATCCATCGAGCCGGCATATTCCGGTTTATGCCGAGGTCTTGGTCACGCCCGCTTCCGGTTTGCGTTCCCGGCCGGTTCCACGGCGCGTTCCTTAAAGCCTTTCGTAAAAACGCTTCTTTCTCCCATGATGTTTCCTTCTTTGATCATGGGCTTACCTTCCTGTCCTTTCAAGCGGGGGAGGTTCAGTATACGGTGGTGGTCGGACGGGTCGCGCTCGGAGATCAAGGCACTGGTAGAGGATGTGTTCTACGTTGACAAGCAGGAGAATATCAGCACGAACCGAATACCGGGGATGAGGAGGCTTGCCATAAGCGATGAGGAGTGGAGATAGGCGATGCGGGCGGTTACGGACAGCGTGCAGGCGGCAGAGAACATATACTTTCCCAAGCGGATCGGACTAGTATCCTGACATCATTCAAACTGTGGGTAAAGCCGCTTGCGTTTAATGCGGGCATCGGCGGTAGTAAACTGCCGACTGATTTTACAGGCTTCTTATTGCGTCTCCGGTTCCATGCCGCCGCCTCTGTTCTCATGTGATCTATACGGGGAATCCGTCCCGATAATCCATGGTTGTTTATCACGGCAAGCTCTATTTCGGTCATGTTAAGCCAACTCCCCTGCTTTGGCGTGTAACGGATTTCCGGCTTGTCCCGCAGCCGTTTCGCTTCTTCCGCCGAAAAGGTTTCGTGCAGGCCGGCTATACTATTTGGTTTTATGCCTCATAAAATATCCTATCCATTGTTTCTATCGTGTCAGGATACTAGCCGAATTACACAACCAGATATACGCGGAATTGCGGGAAGGAAGAAGCTACGGGGAACTGGCGCAAAAATACGGTTATTCAAAGTCATATATTCGGAAAATTGAACATAAGATACTTCGGGAACGCCGCGCCCATGCGTAAGGCGGGAATGACCGAGCCGGAAGGAACAAGATCAGCCGATGCGGAAGTGGAATCTGTAAAACCACCGGTTCTTACAAAACCGACTGGACGGGAGGAGTTATTTTAGAAGGAGATTTCATGAAAGATAATAATGAAAGCCTCCGAAGTATATTCGCAGTTCGGAACGGCTCGCCGAAATACCGCGGAACGCCGCGTTCACATCGGACGCGCTCACCCAAGCGGTGGGTGCGGGCGTGGGATCGATGGAGGAGTTTGTGGGAGCCATGCCGCAGGTAGTGCAAGACTAGACGAGGTGGGTTCCGCGCTTACCTACATCGCCGCGAAGGGGCCGTCCGCGTCCGAGGCGGCGATACAGATTCGGGCCGCGGAAACGGCGCCGCTCAATCCGAACAAGGAACTATCCGGGGCGCTGAAATCGGCCGGCATTGAATCCGGTTCGGCGATGCTCAAGCAGTACGGACTTGCCGCGTCCCTCGATATTGTGAAGCAGGCGCGGGCGGGAGTCAGGACGCGATGGCTAA
>JAITAN010000028.1 GCA_031284105.1 Treponema sp.
GAGATACTGCAAAGGGATGGACCGGTTTTCGCTGCGGGGGAAGCTGAAGGTAAACACCCAATGGCTTCTGTATTGCATTGTGCATAATATAGGGAAATGTATGCCGCATATAGGGGAAAACGGACCGGGAATAGCGGTTGGATGGGGGACCTAGAGGAAAGGGGCGAGGAATATGACGGGCGCCGATAAGAAAACCGCCTCATTTTTTGTGCAATTAGGAAAATACCATTAAATTTTCCGCAGGGGGAGGTATATTGCTTTCTGCGGTAATACTAATTCGACAGCCTCGTTATGTGCAGTAAAAATTGCTACGAAGCCGCTGCCACGGATGGCAGCTGTCTTTTCTTCCTTATCTATTTATATATTCTTCTAACATTACGATATCTTTCCATAGTGGTTCAGCAATTTCTTTTGTATTTACCAGTTCTTTTAATTCATTAAATGTAACCATTTTTATATCCACAACTTCAGTTCCTTGCAATTTTGTATTATTAATATTTATATTTTCATTAAATAAATAAATGTCTTCAAAATCAGATTCCCTTTGACGGGTGAATATTAATTGACCATTTTTTGGATCGAGTTTTATTCCTATTTCTTCTTCTACTTCCCTTAATGCTCCGGTTATACTATCTTCTCCCGCAAGAACAGACCCTCCACTGCATTCCCATTTTAATGGGAAATGTTTATTGGGATGTCTTTGAGTTATTATTAATTTATTTTCACTGTTTTTTATCCAAATATTTGCAACAATATGATATTCTCCCTTTTTTATTTCTTCACCACGTTTATGTAATTTATTTATCTTTTGTCTTTTATTATTATATAAATCCCAATATTCCATTATTTTCTCCTTTTATAAAAGTATATTCTTTTTTGTTATTTAAACGCCGGAACGTTATGTACCGTTGCCCTGTTTTTATGACCTTTCTTCACTACCTTCGTTTTCTTTAGCAAATTTTCCCATGTTTTCAAGTTGTTCCGTGGAAGATTCAATACATGATTCAACAAACGCTTCTCTAAACCCTTCGATCAGGCTTTTATCTATTCTGATAAGTTCTATCCGGTATTCTAACCATATATCTGCGCTTCATAGCCCTCTCGTTGTTTGTAATAAGTTTACTGCCGTTATAGGAAAATTCTTCGTTTAGAAATACTTCCCTGCCGTCGGCAAGCGAACTCCGAAGTTCAAATACATCAAGAATATTCCCGTCAACGTCCTTAAAATAACTGCACCATGTCGGATCAAGCATAATCCATTTATCAATATCCGCTATATACGCATGGGTAACGGCATGATTGTCCGCATCATAGGGCGAAAAGGGCATAATCCCCACCGTGCGGGCCGGCACGCCGATACTTATTTGGGAACGTGGTTATCGTAACTGCCAAAATGGTCGGTATGCTCGCAGAGTCAAAACAGTATATTCAGGGATTTTGAGAGGTCGTCGCCGGTTCCGGCTATGGTATCAAGCCCGTATTTAGTTCTCAAAACGGAAAGGTTTTCATCTGAAAAGTCGGTTTGCAGTCGTATGTTTGCATCTTCCGTTGTTCCCCTAAAAGTATTATGCATCTTGAGTATGCCCCGCAGGATATTGTAATTTTGTTCCTGCTCATAGGTCTGTTCGGAATTTGCCGTCTTGTTTGCAGATGGTACGGATCCGCCGGTCGCGCAGGCGTTAAGAGGCATCGTTTAACGTTCATATACATCCTCCATAAATTGTGTTTTATTTCGCAATTATATTTGATATAATTGCGATTATTTTTTTTGGTAAAGCTATTTTCCGATTTTGTCAATCTTTGTTTGTAGGAAAGCGATTCAAATCCGAGGTTATGGGAAGATACATTATTCTATCGGGCAGGGCGGATTTGAACCGCCGACCTCTTGGTCCCGAACCAAGCGCGCTACCAACTGCGCTACTGCCCGTAAAAAAAAGCCCGTTCTAAGACGGGCAACGGGAACGACGGGGCTCGAACCCGCGACCTCCGGTGTGACAGACCAGCGCGATAACCAGCTTCGCCACGTCCCCGTACGATAAAAAAAATATAGCGTAAAGGCGGAAAAATGTCAAGCGGCTTTGCATGAAAATTTTCGTATCCCTTTCACTTTTTGAAGACGCCGTTTCTCCCTCTTGTTTTTCATAGCCGATATATGATATTTTTTTTCTATGAAAGTTGCCGTTATATTCGGTTCCGTATCTGATAAGCCGGTTATGAAAAAAGCCGCCGATGTACTGAGGGCCTTTGAGATTGCGTGTTCAGCCCACATTCTTTCCGCACACCGCGTGCCGGAATTGCTAGGCGAAACGATTAAGACGCTGGAGAACGATGGGATAGAAGTTATCATAGCGGGAGCCGGATTAGCGGCCGCGCTGCCCGGTACGATCGCGAGCCAAACGACCGTGCCCGTTATTGGAGTGCCTATTGCGGCGGGCGGACTTGGAGGGCTGGACGCCTTGTTGTCTATGGTGCAGATGCCCAAGCCCATCCCGGTTGCGGCGGTCGGAGTGGATAACGCTGCAAACGCCGCGTATTTGGCTGTGGAAATACTGGCCGTCAAATATCCTGAATTGAAAGAAAAATTGCGAGCATATAGAAAAAAAATGAAAACCGATTTCGAACATGAAAATAAAGAGGTTACATTATGAACATTGAGACGCTGAAACAGGGCGCCATGCTCTATGAGGGCAAAGCGAAACAAGTATTTGCCGTTGAAGGGTATGACGACATTGTGATCATCCGCTACAAGGACGATGCAACCGCTTTTAATGGCGAGAAAAAAGGGCAAATCGAAGACAAAGGCGTTCTGAATAACAAGATAGCGTCCGGTCTCTTTGCGCTTGTAGGTAAAGCAGGCGTGCCGACCCATTTCATCGCCCGAAAGAATGAACGGGATATGGTGTGCAAAAAGGTGAAGATTGTATCGCTTGAGGTGATTGTCCGCAATGTTGCCGCAGGCTCTATGGCAAAACGGCTTGGGCTTGCGGAAGGCGCCGCGCTCAGGACAACCGTGTTTGAGCTTTCCTACAAAGACGACGGTTTGGGCGATCCGCTCATCAACGATTATCACGCGGTTGCAATCGGCGTATCCACGTTTGAGGAAATCAATGAAATAAAGAAGATCGCCTTTATGGTAAACGATACCCTTTCGGCGTTCTTTCTTGAGCGGGGCATTAAACTCATTGATTTTAAGCTGGAGTTCGGCAGTACCGTTGACGGCGAGTTGGTGCTTGCCGATGAAATATCGCCGGATACATGCCGGTTCTGGGACGAGCAAACCAATGAAAAGCTCGACAAAGACCGTTTCCGCCGAGACTTGGGTCAGGTGAAAGAAGCGTATGTGGAAATTTGGAACAGAATGATGAGAGACGTATGATTGATGACAAATTGCATGAAGGATGCGGCGTATTCGCCATTTTCAGCACGGATCAGGAACGGGATGTTACGCCGCTTGTGTATTACGGGCTTTTTTCACTACAGCACCGGGGGCAGGAGAGCGCCGGTATTGCGGTGGCGAAGAACGGGACTATCGAATGCCGTAAAGGCATGGGGCTGGTTGGCGATGTATTCAAGCCGGAGGTATTGCACGGACTTGGCGGGTCTGCGGCCGTGGGGCATGTACGGTATTCTACGGCAGGCGAAAGCAGCATTGAGAACGCGCAGCCTTTTGTAAGCCGGTTTAAGCTGGGGTCTATCGCGGCCGCGCATAACGGAACCCTCACCAACGCCGATGTGGTGCGGGAGCTGCTTGAGGACGCGGGAATTGGGTTCATATCGACCTGTGATAGCGAGGTAATTGTCAATCTTATTGCAAAAAACTACAAAAAAGGTCTCGAAAAGGCGCTGACCGATACGATTAAGTCTATCAAAGGATCGTACGCTCTTGCCGTGTTGACGGATAAGGTGCTTGTCGGGGTGCGCGATCCTAACGGTATACGCCCCCTGTGTCTCGGCAAGATCGACAACGGATGGGTTTTATCAAGCGAATCGTGCGCCATTGATGCAGTGGGCGGCACGCTGGAACGGGATATTGAGCCGGGTGAAATGATCATCATAAGCAAAGATAATGTGCTTTCGTTCAGTTTCAGCGAAAAAACACGCCGTGCGATTTGTTCATTTGAGTACGTATACTTCGCGCGTCCAGACAGTACCATGGACGGGGTTGATGTGTATGGTTCGCGGATGCGGGCGGGTGAGATTTTAGGACGAGAGTCGCCGGCGCCGGTGGATCTTGTTGTCGGGGTACCGGATTCCGGCGTGCCCGCGGCTATCGGGTACGGTAGGGTTACGGGAGCGCCGTTTGGACTTGGCATCGTAAAGAGCAAGTATGTGGGCAGGACGTTTATCGCGCCGGATCCGACTAAACGGGAACAGGCGGTTTCCGTCAAACACAACGTGATCCACAGTGAAATTAAAGGCAAGCGCGTAGTACTGATCGATGACTCGATTGTGCGCGGTACAACGAGCCGCCGGCTTGTCTCTATTTTGAAACATGCAGGCGCTTCCGAGGTGCATATCCGCGTGAGTTCGCCGCCCGTGCGCTTCCCGTGCTTTTTCGGCATTGATACGCCGCACCGCAATGACCTTATCAGCAATATGAACAGTGTGGAGGAATTGCGCGTTTCTTTGGGTGTGGATAGCCTCGCATTTCTGTCTGTTGATGGACTGCTTGAGTCCATCAAGGGGACGCCGGAGTATTGCTTGGGCTGTTTCACGGGCGAATATCCGATACCCGTTCCCGATGAAGGTTTGGCGAATAAGCGTTAATGTCCGTGGTCAATATGACGGGGCAAGCAACTTTGGGAAACTGTTGAAGACGCTTGATTTATATTGCGGGCGGTTATATACGTACTCGCCGGAATTTTACATGGAATGGTACAGGTAGAATCGTGGAAGCGTACGGGGCGCGCATTCTTTGCAGCTTTAATTCCGGTCGAACCCAA
>JAITAN010000078.1 GCA_031284105.1 Treponema sp.
CCCCACGATGGTTACCAATTCTCCTTCTTCAATGGAGAGAGAGACCCGATCCACCGCGTTATACCCGGCGCCGGGAAAACGTTTAACAACGTCGTCAAATTCCAAGGCGATCATCAGCAACTCCTTCCGGACGGAGGGCGCGGCGCGCCTCAGTGCGGGGCCGTAGAATCAGAGCGCCTGACGGACAGGCGGAAACGCAGATGCCGCAGCCGGCACAACGGTCCTGATTAAGAAGAATGTTAGCCTTCTTTTCCATAGTTGTCTCCCTTTTTAATGCTCCGAAGTGGCAGCGCCGGACGCACTTACCGCATGTAACGCACCGCTCCTCCGTAAAGGTTGCCAGCCACCGGCTTAGCGGCCACCGGGGAATGCTGCCCCGCCGTTTGCCCGCCCGAAACAGGTAACAGCAGTCGCCGCAGCAATTACAAATCGCCATTGGACCGGCCGTGTGCATCAACCCTATCCGGTCCGCCTCTATGACTATGTGCTTTCCCTCTTCATGGGATATCGGCTTTGCAATGCCTCGTCCGGCAAACGTGTTTGGACCGCTGCGATAGGAGAGGCAGGTTAAGCGGGGTTTTTCGCAATTCCCCGCTACGGACCGGCAGTCGCAGGGCGAAAGGTAGAGCTGCCGCGGGTCCTGTTCAATCCGGTCCAGAACCTCCGCAAGGGGCAGAACCGCGTCCTCTGTCGGGGAAACATCAGGATTCAGGCGCGCGCAGTACGCGTTAAAATACCATTCGTCGAGCGCACGGCGCCGCTCCGGATCAAACGAACTGTACCGTTCCGGTTCGGTTACCACAAACACGTCAAGGCGACCGTAGAAGTCTGAAAGCGTATACCGCGGAAACCGGTTCGGCGCCGCCTCGCCGGTTTCCGGTATAACCATAGAAAAAATCCCCCTGCGGTACGCCCTGCCGGTAAAGTCCCGCACGGATTCACCCTTTCGGGAACAACCCTCCTGTAACTTCCGCTCAACATCATCCACAGTAAACTGCTCCTTGTTCAGAAGACATATAAGGCGTTGTTCCAAAGGGGAAACGATAGCGTCTATCACGGGATAGGCGGCATCGGGAACGTTAAATATACGATAAAACAGCGTTTTATCTGTCATTATTCTAACTTTAGTATGTTCCTCTTATTATTTTGATCCACGCAACCGCGAAGAACACGACTATTATTTAACGATTGAATTGAAAAACTCCCGGGCTACTTCCGTATATTCTCGTTTGTCCACATCAACACGGGCATTCAACGCCGTAATTGTCGGAGTGTCAATGGTTTTATTAACCCTGTTCAGAATGGTCGCCGCCAAGGGATATTGTTCCAGCGTTTTTTTCCGTACCACAGGGGCAATATTATAGGGCGGCCATACATGCTTATCATCTTCAAGGAGAACAAAGGCGGGAGTCGCCAGTTGCCCTTCGGTGGTATAAGCCGGCGCAGCGTCCGCCTCTCCCCGCAGAAGCACTTCATACTTAAGGGCGTTGTCATATACGCGGGAAGACTGGAAGCCGAATGGACCATATACCGCGGTGAGTCCGGGTATGCCGTCTTCGCGTTCATCAAATTCGCCTTGGGAAGCGAAACGTATGCGAGCGGCGTTAGCCTGAAGATCAGAGATGGTACGGATGCCGTACTGCCGGGAAATCTCCGCCGTAACCACCAGTCCTTGTCCGTCATTAGCTTGGGCGTAATCAAGCCAGACGAGGTTGAACCGTTTTTCGTATTCCGTCTTGACAATCCGGTATACCTCTTGGGGATCGGTAACCAGGTCATGCTGTAATACAGCCAGAAGTCCGGTCCCGGTATATTCGGGGTAGAGATCGATTTCGTTATTGACGATGGCGGTATGGACAACGGAACTGGCAAGACCGAAATTCCGCTTCACCGGAATGCCCTCTGCCTCCAGCGCCAGTGCGTAAATTTCAGCGAGGATAAGATTTTCCGTAAAGTTCTTTGAACCGATCCGTACCGGCTCCTTGCCGGCGCCGCGCTCACGGTTGCTTGCGGCAAAAACGCCTCCCGCAACCGCCACCATTACAAAAAAAAGCGCGATGCTCTTTTTGATACTTCTAAAATACATACTATGTCTCCTATAAAAAAATAATAGTCGGTTCCGCATCGTCCTATGGGACAAGATGCCGGTACCGTACGAGCCGGCGCTCAAGCCGGTATAAAAAAAAATCTGCTGTAATGGAGATAATCGCTACGGAGATGCCGCCTATCAGCAAAAGCTCCGAACGCAAAAGCCCCAATCCGGTGAATATGATTGTTCCCAATCCTCCCGCGCCGATATAAGCTGCCAGACTTGCGCTGGCTATCACCTCTACCGTTGCGGTTTTGAATCCCGCCAGTACTACCGGCAGGGACAAGGGCGCTTTGACAAGAAAAAATATCCGCCTTTTGCTCATGCCCATTGCAAAAGCCGTTTCCAATACCGGCGCCGGAATAGAACTAAATGCCAGCGTGGTATTGATCAGGATGGGCGGCATAGCCAGAAATACAAGCGCCGTTACCGCCGGTTTAATCCCGGTTCCCATGATGGGAATACACAGAAACAGGATGGCGAGACTGGGAATCACCCGCAATACGGCGAAAATACCGGTAATCCAAAACCGAACACGCCGTTCGCGACTGCAAAGAATTCCCAACGGAATTCCTACCGCGCACGCCAGAGCAAGGGAGATGCCGCTGATTGCTAGATGTTCGCATAAAGCAATCAGATAATCACCACCGTGCCGGGAAAAATATCCTAGCATTTTCTCTAGTATGATAAAAACCTCCTTCATTCATTCCTTATATTACCTACTATACCAGTATGTTTTATACATATATCATACTGAACGATCTTTGTCAAGTTATGAGTCATCTCTATCGTTATTTTTTGTGAAAAAATTTTCAAATGCCGAAGCTACGGTTGACAAGTCGTTGACGTTGAGCGCCGCTCAAAAGATGGGAAGTTATATAAGCGCTTGTAACGGAAAGACAGCGGTGGTTTTACAACCCTATCCTCTTGCATTTTTCTTTACCTTTTGCTATCATACATCATTCTATACGATTGTTTGAAAGGAAGGATACTATGTCTCGAGTTTGTGATATTTGTGGAAAACGTCCGGTAACCGGTAATAAGGTAAGTCATGCTAAAAATCATACCCGCCGTACGTGGCGTCCCAATTTGGTAAAAGTAAAGACCGAAATTGACGGGACGACAGGCACGCTTAAAATTTGTACGCGCTGCCTGAAAAGCGATTTTATTACAAAAAAAGTATAACGGCTGAACCGCCGGCTAGACCGCCGTTCGTACTGTGTTATGTCGGCGGCGCGCTAGTTTAGCTGTTGCGGTTGGATTCAAGAAATTTTTGGGTATTGAGGCTTTCCCAAAACACGCCTTATAGGCGGATGCTTTTGAAAAAAGCGCTCTTCATTGACAAGTTATTGACAAGCGGCATATAAAAGTATACCCTGTATGTATGCGTAATTTCTCAAAATCTTCAAAGCTTAATGAGGTATGTTATGATATTAGAGGACCCGTGTTAAAGGAAGCCAAACGGCTTGAAAATGACGGGTTTCGGATCATTAAGCTGAATATCGGTAATCCCGCAGCCTTCGGATTCAATGCGCCGGATGAAATCATTCACGACATTATCATAAACATGCAGAACGCCCAGGGCTACGGCGATTCCCAAGGCTTGTTTGCCGCGCGCAAAGCCGTGATGCACGACTTTCAATCCAAGGGTATTCTCGATGTGGGCATTGATGATATTTTCATCGGGAACGGGGTAAGCGAGCTTATTATGATGTCCATGCAGGGCCTTCTTGATTCCGGAGACGAAGTACTTATCCCCATGCCGGATTATCCGCTGTGGACGGCCGCGGTTACCCTTACCGGCGGGACCGCGGTACATTATGTGTGCGATGAGGCGTCTGACTGGAATCCTGACCTTGAGGATATGGCGTCAAAGGTGAACAGCCGCACTAAGGCTATTGTGGTCATCAACCCGAACAACCCGACCGGCGCCGCGTACGACAGGGACGTACTCAAAGGCATTGCGAAAATCGCCCGTGAGAATGAACTCATCGTGTTTGCCGATGAAATCTACGAACGTATCGTTTATGACGGAGTGAAGCATATACCGATGGCTTCCATTGATCCTGAAATCCTCACCATCAGTTTTAACGGCTTGTCAAAGGCGTACCGTGCGGCAGGGTTCCGTTCAGGGTGGATGGCGCTTTCCGGCAACAAGAAGAGCATCGCCGATCATGCGGGCAATGGGTACCTTGACGGGCTTGATATGCTTTCCAACATGAGACTCTGCGCGAATATGCCGGCGCAATTCGGCATACAGACCGCGCTTGGCGGCCATCAGAGCATCAACGATCTGGTACTGCCCGGCGGCAGGCTCAAGGAACAGCGGGATACGGTGGTCGAACTTGTCAACGCTATTCCTGGTCTTTCTGTGGTAAAGCCCAAGGGCGCGCTGTACTGTTTCCCGAAGGTTGACGTTAAACGCTTTAACATCACCGATGACGAGCGCTTCATCATGGATTTACTGCGAGAGCAACATCTGCTCCTCGTACAGGGAACGGGTTTTAATTGGAAGGAAGCCGATCATTTCCGCATCGTATTTCTGCCGGATAAAGATACGCTGATCGATGCCGCACACCGGATAGGGCGTTTTCTTTTACATTACCAACAAGAAAAATAACATAAAGCATTTCACGATCTTAATTGCAGCCGCGGCGCTTGCGGCGTGCGGTACCGCTCAAGGACCCGGCAATGCCGGTAATACCAACGGTGAAACCGCCGTAGGCACGTATACGCCGGGGAATCTTGACTTTTCGGCCGTTACATTGCGCTACCCTGCGCCGCCTTTGAAAGGCGTCAATTTTACGGAGGGGTTTTAATCTTCCGCGCCGCGGACGATTCCGTTTACCGCATACGCCGAAGAAACGTTTTTGAATATGTAACGCGCAGAAAGTATCGGCATTGACGTTGTACGGCTTCCGCTCAATCCGCACGGTTTTACAACCGCCGCTCCCTCGCGTATACATTGGATACGCTGTTTGTGAGCTTTCTCGATCACGTTGTTGATTGGGCTGAAAAATAGGTGCCGTACTCCATTTTTGATAATCATTCGTTTGATCCGGCGGCGAATACGCCGGAAGACACCGGCGGTATTCTGATTCCGGTATGGGTGCAAACGGCTGAACAATACAAAGAGCGTAGTCCCGATATTATGTACGAAATTCTCAACGAACCGTGCGGCGGAATTCTCCCCGTATGGGTAGGCTAATCCGCGTTACGATTTGTTAATGTTATCAGCGCAGCATATCAGAACGCCGAATGTCCGCGGCGCTTATTATAATATATTTCTATAGTACTCAAATACCGCTACCCTCGCCGCCTTTTTCGTGCGCCTCCTTTCCACCGTATCCATGTCCGCTTTTAACGTCTTGAAAAAACGCTCCGCACGGGCATTGTCCCAGCAATAATCGAGCCGTCTCCTCATCCCGCGCGGTTCCTCCGCCGGTGAAGGTTTCCACCGGTCCCGGTTCACTCCGCTTCATCCACCGGCAGGGGAGGTTCATGGGGATGCTTGCGAACTAAAATGTATGCTTTCAAAGAAGTAAAACCTTCGCCCTATTGACAAAGATTAGGAATCGAGTAGAGTACGAATATAACAAATATATCATCATGCCGTACTGTTATGAACTTGCATAGGGAACATCGCTGCCGGAGGATTGGTCAATATGATTTACAAAGCAAGGTATAGAAAAGACTCGAATACCGAATATCAAACGCTTGAAGCCCACCTTGAGGAAACGGCGCTGTACCTTGAGGTATTCGCTAAAGAGATTTGCCTGCCGAAAGCAGCGTTTTTGATTGGAGCCTTACACGATATGGGTAAGAATTGTAAATCATGGCAGGGGTATCTTGATACTAATCAAAAATTCGGAAAAACCGCGGAAAAAGAAGATCATGCTACAGCGGGCGGACGCTATGTATATACATGCGTTATGCAAAGTAATGATGAACAGAAGGAGCTGGTAGGACAGCTTTTGGCTGCGTGTATGATGTACCATCATGGCTCCGGACTGCCGGATGTACTAACGCCCGATGGTTTTGCAAAACTGTATGAACGGCTTAATAAAGGCGAAAAAGAAACGCATAGTAATGAGTGCGCGGCCGCTTTAAAAGATTCGATAAAACAAAAAGCCGATAGTATTCTTTCTAATGAGCGGTTTGTTTCTGAAACTGCCGCAACTTTAGCAAAGCTTATAAACATAAAAGATAATACGGTAAATACGTGCTTCAATCTTGGTTTTACCGCTCGCTTTTTATCAAGCTGTCTTATTGACGCGGATAGAACGTCAAGCGCCTTTTATGAAAGAGGCATTCCTGCCGCCATAGAAAAGTATAGGGTTAAGACCGATTGGAAAGATTTGCTCGGACGGCTTGAAGCGAAGCTGGCGGCTCTTCCGGCGGAAGGCAAGCTGAACGAGATACGCAGGAACGTTTCCAGCCGATGCGCTGATTGTGCGGAAAAAGAAAGCGGTATCTATACTTTAACGGCGGCAACAGGATCCGGTAAAACGTTAGCGTCATTACGGTATGCTCTTATTCATGCCGGTAGATACAAAAAGGAGCGCATTTTTGTTATTGCGCCGTATACTTCTATTCTTGATCAAAATGCAGATGTAATTCGCGCAATCTTAGATCCGGACGGCAAGAATGGGAACACAATATTAGAGCATCATTCAAATCTCGATCGAAGTGAACTATCCGAAGAATATTATATAGATGCGGCGCAGACATGGAATGTACCGATTGTTATTACCACAATGGTACAATTCCTTGAAACCCTTTTTGGATACGGAACACGAAAAATAAGACGTATGCATCAATTAGCGAATGCGGTCATCATTTTTGATGAAGTTCAAACGCTGCCGGTCTCATGTACGTATCTTTTTATATGGGGGATTCAGTATCTATGCCAAAATCTTCACTCATCGATCTTGTTTTGTACCGCGACACAGCCCGGTTTTGACAAGCTTAAATCGGATAAACCGGCATACGCTTTGCAATTACCGCCTTCAAGTGAAATTATCACCGATCTTGCAAACCATTTTGAAGAGTTGAAGCGTGTAGAGTTGATAGATAAAACGAGAGAGAAAGCGTGGACCCTTGCGGAAGCCGCCGAATTTGCGGAGAGCTTACCGGAACAAAGCGTTCTGATTGTGGTTAATACCAAACCGCAAGCGCAAAAACTCTATAACGATTTATCGCAGAGACATCCGGATTGGAACATAGTTCATTTGAGTACGAATATGTGTCCTGCTCATAGAAAACAGTGCATTAACTCTCTAAAGAAAGAATTAGAGGATAAAACAAAAAAGATTATCTGTATAAGCACGCGATTGATAGAAGCGGGAGTTGACATTGATTTTGAAACGGCAATACGTTTTCTTGCCGGACTTGACTCAATTATTCAAACCGCGGGGCGGTGCAATAGAAACGGCAATGTTAAGGGGTTGATAGGTAAAACGTACATTATCAACATTGTTAATAGGGAAGAAAATAGTGATTCTCTGAAAGAATTAAAGCATGGACAAGAAATCATGAAGAGGATTTTACGAGAGTATCATAATAATGAGAAACAGTTTAATAATACTATTTTACATCCTAATTTAATTGCCGCATATTTTTCTTATTTCTATGACTCGTTAGAGGATAGTCTCTTAAAACATAAGGTCTTTACCGGACGTAATGATACGGTTCTTGATTTACTTTCATTTAATCGTGAAAGTAAAGGTGAATTTGAGCGGATAGCAAAAAAGAAATATGGCGATAATCCTCCGCAGATTACCCTGTTTCGTCAGTCGTTTGAGAGCGCATGGAAAGCATTTGAAGTAATCTCATCCGATACGGCGGGCGTACTTGTGCCGTTTGAAAAAGGTAAAGATATTATAACGGAATTGTATACCGATCCCTGTATAGAACGTACTGAAGAACTGGTTAGAGAAGCGCAACAGTACTCCGTTAATGTGTATTACAATACGTTAAATCAATTGATAGAGAAAGAAATTATTAGAAAAATAACCCTAAAGACGAGGGTGGAATTATATGCTGTTGAAGATGGTTACTATAACGCCCATACCGGTTTAACCGGAGAATTCGGCGAACTTACCATGTTATATATTTGATTGGAGGTATGGATGAATACTATTGAATTTAAACTCACCGGAAGATACGCGCTTTTTACCGACCCTGTTACCAAGATAGGAGGCGAAAAAAGTACGTATCATTTACCGACTTACCAGGCGTTGAAGGGAATAACCGAATCTATTTACTGGAAGCCGACCTTTTCTTGGGTGATAGACAAAGTGCGCGTCATGCGTACGATTCAGACTGAATCTAAAAATGTAAAATCTCTCCGTATGGATGGGCAATACGGTAAAGACCGGCATGATCTTTCAATTTATACCTATCTCCGCGATATTGAATATCAAGTGAAGGCGCATTTTGAATGGAACATGCATAGGGATGATCTTAGTGGCGATAGAAACGAAAAAAAACACTATGAGAGAGCGCTCCGTATGCTTGAGAGAGGAGGACGCAGGGATATTTTTTTGGGTTCCCGTGAATGTCAGGGCTATGTTGAACCGTGTTGCTTTGGAGAAGGAGCAGGGGAGTACGATGAAGTACCTGAACTATCGTACGGATTGATGTTTCACAGTTTTGAGTACCCTTCAGAAAGCGGTATCGAAGAATTGTATGCGTTGTTCTGGCATATAAAATTGGTGAAGGGTATTATTACCTTTCAACGTCCTCAAGACTGCCCCCACAAGCGAAAGGTTCGGAATATGCGGATTGAAACAATAGCCGTGAATAGAGAAGAGGAGGTTGACTAATGGGGTGGATGACTGAATTAAGTGCCCTTTACGATCTTGTTACAAACGATTTGGAAAGAAACGATAAACCGCTGCCTTTATACCATATTGAGAATAACGCGCCTTTGATAATTACGCTTAATGGTGAGGGTATGTTTCAGACGGCTCGGCTGCTGGACGAGAAAAGCGAGAAAAGCGATTGGCCCACTTGTATGCCCTGTACAGAGAAAAGCGCGGTTAGAACGAGCGGAGCCGAAGCGTATCCTTTTTGCGATAAACTCGAATATGTTGCCGGTGATTATGATACGCTTGAATACGTTATTGATGAGTATCAAGACGCCCATGACGATAAAAAACGTAAGGATAAACATGAAAAACTTAAAGACAAACATGAGAAATACCTTGCTCTCTTAAAAGAGTGGGCTGAATCAAAGGAGTATTCCAATCAGAAAATCAAAAGCGTCTATAAATATGTAAAGGAGGGAACTCCTGTAACTGATCTTTTGCGGGTAAGGCTTTTGCAGAGGGGTATTGATGTTGATCCTAATACCGGACTTGAACAACTTCTTGAACAAGAGCTGGCGTTTCCGCAGAAGGGTATTGTTGATGCTGAAACTGGACGTAAACAACTTCAACAAGAGCTGGAGTTTTTGCGGGAGCGTCCTGTTGACGCTAAAACCGGCCCTAAACAACTTCAACAAGAGCTGGAGTTTTTGCCAGAGGCTGTTGTTGATGCTAAAACCGGACGTAAACAACTTCAGCAAGAACTGACGTCTTCGCAGGAAGGTGTTGTTGATGCTGAAACCAGACGTAAACAACTTCAAGAACTTCTTAAAGAAATTAATGTGTTTGTTAAATGGGAGGTTGAAATACCCGGTGATAGCCACGGTCAGACATGGAAAGATGCTGATATTCAAAAATTATGGGTTCAATTTTATTCAAATTATTTAAAAAGGTCAAACAAGGCGGGTTTTTGTTATGTCTCCGGTAAAAATGTAACTATTGCCACATTACACCCAATTAAAATACGTCATGCGGGAGATAGCGCAAGAATTATTTCATCCAACGATAACGCGAATTATACCTTTCGGGGGCGTTTTGAAAATGCGGAGCAAGCATGTCAGATAGGTATTGAAATTACAACTAAAGCGCATAGCGCGCTTCGCTGGTTAATTGCTAAACAGCAGAATAAGCCGATAGGAAAAGGTTTAACCGTTGTTTCGTGGTGTTCCACTCTCGC
>JAITAN010000094.1 GCA_031284105.1 Treponema sp.
CGCAAGGACAAAGAAGCGTGTGAGAAATCCCGGGAAAGGCTGGAGAGGCGGGCATCGCGCAAAGGCAACAACCTACAGGAAAAGACCGTGGAATTCAATGAATACGTCGTGGTCGTAACGTCGCTTCCGGATTTGGTTACCGCTGAAGAAGTCCTTGAAACATACCGCTGGCGCCGGCAGGTTGAGATACGTTTCAAGAGGCTGAAATCCATCCTCGACTTCGGCGATTTGCCGAAGAGAAATCCGGCCGCATCGGAAGCGTGATTGAACGGCAAGATAATGGTCGCTTTGTTAATCGAAGCCTTCATAGCGAAGGCTTCTTTTCCCCCTGTAACCAGATCGAATACCGGCCGCGGTATATGGCGTGAAACGGCGTTCGTTACGTTGGTATTGAGGACTAATCCGGGTTTGCAGATACTTGAAGATTACGAGCAGATAGCGAAACGTCTTGAATGTGAACAACGAAAGCGGGGAATACGGTACCGGATGTGTAATGTTTGTTACATTAGTGCGTATGGCGTGTTCCCCCACATACGCAAAGATTTCAAGGCGAAATCTTCAATACCCCGGAGCGAGATCCGGGGATTCTTTATTCTTTAAGAAATTCCTCTTCCACCCTGAACAGCCGGTCTATCACCCAGCCTACAAGCGAATACACATAGGGAGATCCTGAAACCGATGCGTTGCGGTTGTTTGTATCTACTGTTGCGCCCACATTGATAACGCTGCTTGTTCCGCTGCCGAATTCCAGTACAATACGCCCATCACTCAAAGAAGCGGTGGTTTCATCGGCGCTTACACCAGTTATAAAATCGTCGCCTTCAGAATCCAAAATAGAACGTATATAGGATTCAACTTTCGGCGTATCCGCTTCCTGTCCATTGATAATCCAACCGCCATTTGTACGGGCAAACGTCAGCGTAACGGGCGCGGATGGAGCGGAAGGAAGCGTACCGTCCGGGTCGTTCACAGTATCTGGAGGCAGGGTTACAATCACCCGCTGCACATCGTCAACCGTGAGTCCTCCAGTTTCAGGAAACAGGCGGAGATTATACCATGTGGTACTTGCGCTTGAGACATAGTTTGAAATTGAAAGAGCGCCGGAACGCACTTCGTTCTTACCGGCTTTTCTCAAATACACCTCACCGCCGGATGCATCCGTATTTCCGACAAGCAGATCGAGGAAGGGGACCGCGCCCGCGCCGCCCCGTACCGTTATGCGTGCGGCGTTATTTTCCAAAAGCCCCAGCCGTTCATGGGATGCGGCTTCGGTACCGCGTATCGGATATGCACCTTTTTTGGACAAAAGAGTAAGAAAATCCTCGGCACGCTGCGACTTAGCCGGATAATCCTGCCCGTCAACCGACACAAACCATGCCGCGTTTTTCTGTACAAGCGTAACGGTACCGTTTACACTTTTCAGTTCAATACCGTCAATGTGTGGAATATTTTTCGCATCAAGCCACGCATACGCGGCATCCCGTGTATTGACGCGATCGGGATCGAAAATCAGCGATCCTATATAGACAATAGCCAATCCCGCAACTATCACGGAAAGAATCGTTACCTTTGTTTTGTATACCATCGTTTACTCCACTATTTAAATTTTGTCCGCCGCCACCGCAGGAACAAACCAACGGCGACCACTAGAAGCGGAATAAGCCCCAGATTAACGATACGGGCTGTGTTCATAACCATGCCCCGTTTAGCCTCATCCGTGATCCTGTCAAGCCGTCCTGCCTGTGGCTGCCTGTTTCTGATAGTGATGATATCATCATCATTACTGAGATACAGGGCGGTCTGCGCCATAAAATCAAAGTTTTCGCGGCGCTGTACAAAAGCGGACGCCACATCACCATCCCCAATAACAATGATACGCGCCTCTTTTGCGAAAGCAGGCATATCGGGCAAGGTTTCCGTTGCGCCTTCGCGTTCAGGTTTGGCTCGTCCCGCAAAATAGCTGTTGAACGTACCGGTCAGTACCGCGGCCATCGTCTTTTTACCCTTGGTCCCTGCCAATTCCGCTTCAAGCATGTAAGGGATTTCAGGGCTGGCGTAAAAATCCTTTGTCTCAAGCCACGCTTCATCAGTAGTGGTAAATAGTGGTTCGGCGGTTACCGAACCGGAAGGCGAAAGCTCAATGGGACTCGCCCAGAAGAGGTCTATGCCGCTAAACTGGGATGTCAACGGGTGTTTTGCATTGCCGTTCTTGGTAAGTATGCCTATCCACAGCGGATACCGCGCAAGATGCACCTGCTGCATACCGGAACGGCTCGCGGTCTGGTATTGAATGGTCAGCGCAGAACGATCTAACACCAGCTCGCTCTTAACGATTGCGCCGTAGGAGGCAACCATTGAGAGAAGCCCCTGGTCTACCAAAGAGCGTGCGTCAAGGTTACCCTGCGAGTTGACAAACACGCCGTCAAAGGCAAAAAGAACACGCCCGCCTGTTTGAATATACCGGTCTATGCGGTACAGCGCCCATTCATTCAGCTCTTCAACGCCGCCGAACACAAAGAGCGCTCCCAAATCATCGGGAACCTCATCGCCCGCAGAGATCTGCCGTACGCGGAATCCAGCCAGTTGCAAAAATTGATCGAGCGTACCGAAATCCTGCTCCCATTGCTTTGCGCTATCCCCCGCAATGATGCCGATCTCCCGAACCGTCCCACGCACCATGTCGCGGATACGGCTCGTAAGGTCGTATTCCAACGTATCAAGAGAGAACACAAACGGCAATACCTCAACCGCATCAAGATATTCAATGGTTATACCGGTATATACCGTCGCTATGCTCGCCTGATCCTTTTCAACGGTCTGTATTTGCTGCGGTACGATGCCAAGCTGTTCAACGGTATCTTCAAGCTGCGCTTTTACCGGGTCTTTCACCGTAATCCGTATTTTGCCGTGGGCATAAGCCGCATATTCCCGCAAAAGGTCGGTAACCTCTCCGGGCATGGGATGTATGGCGGAGAGTTTTTCCGAAAGATAATACGTGACCCTCACCTGATCGGGAATTTCCTTATAAAGATTCTTTGAAACATCAGAAATCGTGTAGGCATGATTTTTTGAAAGATCAAGCCTGAACCAGATGCGTCCGCTTACCAGCACTCCCAGCACAATGGCGATGATTGATAATAGGGTAATGGTTGTAACTTGTTTTTTCGTCATAACTCAACTCCACTTCCGGTACAAAATCACACGGGTATTCAAGAATAGAAACAACAGCGTACTCAACACAAAGAATGCGACATCCCGTGAGTCGATAATCCCCTTAGAAAAAGTTTCAAAATGAAAAGACAACGAAAAGAAATTGATGCTATCCGCTATAAACACCGGCAGAGCAAAGGAGGTTGTTGTTTGATTGATGAAAATTACCACGACAAGCACGATGGCGCTGCCTAGAAACGCGCCCGCCTGATTCTTTGATAGGGAAGAAAGCAGTACGCCGAGACTGATAACGGACGCGCCAAGGAGGATGACCCCTACATATTCTCCAAACATGACGCCGATGTCGAAGTTGCCCAAGGGAAACAAGGTCAATGGCACAAAAACAGTCAGAATAATAATGCCTATCAACAGGATAAAAGCCGAGAGGAATTTAGCCAGTACCAGTTCCCATTCTGAACACGGTAAAGTAAAAAGGAGTTCCACACTGCCGAGCTTGCGTTCTTCAGCCCATGATTTCATGGTAAGAGCAGGCACCGCAAGAATAAAAGCCAGCGGAAACGCGGAAAAGAACGGACGTAAGGTTGCACTATCAAGTGAGAAGTACTTTTGCAGATAGAAAAGCCATATTGAAACAAAAAGCAGAAAGAATACGGCAACCGTGTAGAAAACAGGCGAATGAAGCGCCGAATATAGCTCCTTTTTAATCAAGGCTTTCACGATTCCTCCTTCGTGGTTATTTCTGCATCGTGCGCCGCTTCGGATGGCGCGGCCGAACCTGCGCCGATAGTCTGCGTTTCACTGGTGAGGCGTACGAATATATCTTCAAGACTGATCTTTTTCTGATTCATACCGAGTATTTTGATCTGTTCCGCAACCGCCCAATCAAATATCCGCTCACCGTCTACGCCCCCTTTCCCTCCGCCGGCCGCGGCAGAGAAACACACTTTGACAACGCCGCCTCCCGTATCCGCCACCGTATTGAGTTTTATATCATTACCGTGCGCCATGCTTACCAGCCGGGTGAACTTTTCTTGAAGCGTTTCAACATCCGCGCCTTTCAGCAAAAGGTCCCACGTATCGGTACCTTTGAGATTGCCCGCAATTTCTTCAGGCGTACCTTGGGCCACGATGCGTCCCTCGTTTATGATAAGCACCTGCGAACAAACCGCTTCCACTTCTTGTAAGATATGCGTAGAAAGGATAACGGTTTTCCGTTCGCCCAGTTTCTTGATAAGAGAACGGATTTCGATGATTTGATTGGGATCAAGCCCGGATGTAGGCTCGTCCAAGATCAGAATAGGCGGATCGTGCATGATAGCCTGAGCAAGCCCTACCCGCTGTTTATAGCCTTTCGACAGGGTTTCGATTTTCTTGCCCGTTACCTGCTCAAGACCGCACGATACAACCGCCGCTTCCTTGGCTTTCTGCCGTTCAGACCCGGCCAGCAGCCGCGCTTCCGCGATAAAAGATAGGTACTCATCCACCGTGAGATCCCCATATACCGGCACATTTTCCGGCAAATACCCGATGCGCTTCTTCACTTCTACAGGACTATCCTGCACGGAAATACCGTCTACCAAGGCTACACCTTTCGAGGGAAAATGGTAACCGGTAAGAATCTTCATAATGGTTGTTTTTCCCGCTCCATTCGGTCCAAGAAACCCCAGTACCTGATCCTGTCCCACCGTAAAGGACACGTCCTTTACCGCTTCAAATGTTCCATAGTGTTTAGTGATGTTTTGTACAGTTATCATGCAACCCTGCCTTATAAAACGTACTCAATCAGCCCGTTTCCCTTTTTCTTCATATTAATGCCGATACGCTTACGATCTTCGCAAAGTCCGATAAGATTATAGTTACTCATTGCCTATAAATATAGCCATATTCGAGGTAAAGGTCAAGAAGATTATCCTTTCACATATAACCGAGTTCATTCTCAAGAAGGAAACAACATGTATTTTTCAAAGGCGTATACGCGGCGTATACCGCCTTTCTATACGGTCTCAAGGTATTCATCCGCACAATGAGCGGCTATTGCGCCCTCGCCCGCGGCTACCACTACTTGACGGAAAGGCGCCGCGCGTACATCGCCCGCGGCGAAAAGCCCCGGAATGGAGGTTGCCATCCGCTGATCCGTTACGATATAGCCGGCTTCATCGAGGGTAAGCCCTTCTACGGCCGGCATCTGGGGCAAAGACCCGGCAAAGATGAACACCGCGTCCGCGGCTTCTTCTTTCTTTTCGCCGGTAACGGTATTCTCAAGCGCCACGGAGGCAACTTTCCGGTATACGCCGGGCGCGCCGCCTTTTATTTCAATAAGCCGCGTGTTAAAACGTACCGTTATGTTGGGATTACGCAGGGTTCGTTCCGCCAGCGCCTTTTGAGCGCGGAGCTTGTCCCGCCTGTGCAGCAGGATAACGGTTTCGGTAAGCCGTGAAAGGCAGCGGGCTTCATCGCACGCCGCGTCTCCTCCGCCTACCACAAAGATGCGTTTGTTTTTGAAAAAGGGACCATCGCATGTGGCGCAGTAAGAGACGCCTTTTCCGTATAATTCGGCTTCACCCGGCACGTTGAGGAGCTTCCGTTTGGTACCGGTCGCTATGATCGCCGAAAGAGCGGTTACGGTCTCTCGCTCCGTTACGGCCTCAAACACGGCGCCGTTCTTTCTGATACTTTTCACGGTTCCGCTCATACAGCGAGCGCCGAAATGTTCCGCCTGCCTGCGCATATCCTCGGCGACTTCAAACCCTGTTTTCGGCTCTTGACCTTCCGCTCCGATGTTTCCCGGGTAATTTTCCAGTCTGTCGATGAACAGCGCCTGCCCGCCCGGCGCAAGCTGCTCAATAACCGTTACCGTGAGACCGGAACGGCTTCCGTATTGCGCGGCCGTAAGCCCCGCAGGTCCTGCGCCTATAATAAGTAAATCACAGCGCATATCGCCTCCTTTAAGATTGCGGACGCCCTGCATCCGGCAGATGCCCTGCGTCCGGCAGATGCCCTGCATTAGGGATATTCATCTGAGATTAACATACAACGCAAAACATGAAATAAGCAGCGCAATACCGGTAATGATATATATCCAAAGCGGCAGATCCCTATACGGCATGGGCCGGCGCGCTTTTTTTGTACCGTTTGAATCGTCCGCGCCCGGCGGTATTCCCTCCGCGCCGTACATGGGTTGAAAGCCATGAGCGGGCGGGGATGGGGCCGTATCGGCGGTTTTATCCTTCGAATAGCCGCACATGGGACAACCGTCTCCAAAAAGCGCTGCCTGACCGATAAAACCGCACGCGGGACACTTTACCGATAAAAAAGAGCGTCCGCAATCCGGGCATATTTTAGCGTCTTGAGGAACTTCAAAGCCGCATTTATCACAGAAAAAACGTATCGGTTTCTTCTCCGATTCTTCTTTTTTTTTCATGGTTCTCTCAACGGCGGGCTTTTCACGAGACGTCTTCTTTCACGGCTGCCGCCGTCTTCGCAGCCGGGGCTGCCGCCGGTTCACGCTTTTGTTTTTCGCCTGCGCCCGCGTCCGGCGGAGCGGCTTTTTCAGCCGTCTCTTTAGCGTTACCCGCGGGCCTAGCCTGTGCATCGGTACGGTAAAAGCCGGAACCCTTAAAGATAATTCCGCTGCCGCCGGTGATAATCCGCCGGATGTCTTTGCCGCACTGAGGGCAGATCTTAAGCGGCTCATCACGTATACTTTGAAACGCTTCAAAACTGTGTCCGCAATCGTTACATTCATATTCGTATGTCGGCATATGTTCTCCTTTCCTCTCCTTTCCGATGATACGTTTTTATTATTGCCTTGTCTACACCCATATACCTCTGCCTGCGGTGATACGCACGCATCACCGCAGCGTCTACGCGCCTATCCCTGCCGGTGGGAGGTTTTATCTCCGCCTTGTCTATGTCCCTGCCGGCGATGCGCCGGCCTCGCCATGCCGTTAGCAGGGCGCTTCAGACGGTGCGTCTGAGGGTGCTTCACTCGTGCGTGCGGGAGTACTTCACTCGTGCGTGCGGGAGTACTTCACCGGTGCGTGCGGAGATGGTTCACCCGCTCGTGCGGGAGTATTTCACCGGTGCGTGCGGGAGTACTTCACCGGTGCGTGCGGGAGTACTTCACCGGTGCGTGCGGGAGTACTTCACCGGTGCGTGCGGGAGTACTTCACCAGTCCGTGCGGAGGTACTTCACCGGTGCGTGCGGATGTCTTTCACCCGCTCGTGCGGAGATGGTTCACCAGTCCGTGCGGGAGTACTTCACCGGTGCGTGCGGAGATGGTTCACCAGTCCGTGCGGAGATACTTCACTCGTGCGTGCGGAGGTGTTTGAGACGGTACGCTCATGATGTTTGATCGAGGATGATCAAGGTGTTTGATCGGGGGAGGTTCAGGCGGTTGGGCGTGCGCGAAGTGTTCATGCCGTATTCCGCAAGGTATTTGCACGGCACGGTGCAATATCTTTGATCAGGGGCGATCACTTGTAGGTCTGACCTGCCTCGTCCGTCTACGCTTCTATCAGACGAAGAGTCGTGCGCCGCTTGTGATACCAACGCCGAAGTAGTAAACAGCCTCTGGCTGAACAGGCTATGCCTGCGCCTGCCGTAGTCAAGCGCTGCTGCCTGTAGGCATAAAGCCGTACGTCCGCTTTGGATACCAACGCCGTAATAGTAAACAGCCTCTGGCTGCGCCTGCCGTAGTCAAGCGCTGCTGGCTGTAGGCATAAAGCCGTACGCCGCCCTCTGATACCAACGCCGTAATAGTAAACAGCCTCCGGCTGCGTATAGGGGGCATGGCGGTCACGATTCCCTGTCTCCATACCGCGCGGCGCGGTATTCCGCCGCTCTCCAACCCGCGGCATGGGTGCTGCTGTAAGCAATCCGGCACGCCGGATTGCTTCACTCCCAGCCGCCCGCGCTGCCGGAGGT
>JAITAN010000097.1 GCA_031284105.1 Treponema sp.
AAAAAGAGCCGGTACTAAAGGAACCGTAAAATCCGTCATCATGTATAAACCCTATATGCAGCCCGTAACCAAGGCTGCGCCCGATATTGTTGTACCCGAATCTCATGTCGCCCCGTGGATGCGGTTGTTGTTTCGGCTGATTGGACGCCTGTATCTGCGCCAATTTATCGGCGGTGCGGCAATCGAACTGCAACATGAAGCGTATCTGGTTGACAGTTTCGGCCGTACGTTCAAGAATAAAAGCCGCTGTATCGCCGCCTTTCTGCATCCGATTGGCATGGAGCCGCACATACTGGAATGGTTCACCTTGTTCCGCTTCAAGAAATTTGCACGGAAATCGAATGCCGTATGTGCCCCTCATCTTCGGTTTGTGTATGGATACGAAGCCTTGCGCTGGGGCGGCGTTCTTGCCCGCTTTATTCTTCCAAGGATGGGAGCCATGCCTGTGTACCATGCAAAGCTAAACTCGCATAGTATGGAAGCTATCTACAAAGCCTTAACGGATGGGCCATATCCCATAGCCATTGCCCCGGAAGGACAAGTTTCTTATTTTTCAGACCGGATACCTCATCTGGAACAGGGCGTGGTGCGCATAGGTTTTACGGCGGCGGAACGGCTTGAAAAAAGCGGAATTCCGGTGGAGGTACTGCCTATTTCGGTTCAATATTATTTTGACGGACGTGGTAAGAAGTCGATGGAGAAGCTCCTGCGGAAGGTAGAGCGGTGTATCGGGGTGGAACATGAAAAAGAAGGGGAATTTGCAAAAAGACTGCTCCTCTGTAGGGAACGCATCCTTGAGAAAAATGAGGAGCGTTACGGTATAACGGCCGAGCAAAGAGCGGCTAATTTTGCGGAACGCGTTGATGTTCTTATAGAAAAATGTATAAACCGTACCGAAAAGATACTTGGCGTAACGAGACGGGGCGATGTTTTTGCCGGAATGTACTACCTGCGGCAGATGTGCTGGGATCGGATATTCATTTCGGGTAAAGCGTCTTTGGACGGTATGGATCGGCTTGATCGTGCAATAGCGGACCTTAATGCGGGTGAAGCGTGGTATGCGAGCCGCCATCTTGAACTCGTTGATTTTGTGTGGTATCTCCGTAATGCGCCGGCGCCTACGGCAGAGTCCCCTCTTTATCAACAGGTTGAATACGTGCAGAACCTGTGGGATTTTGCGAATCGCACTATGGGGGGTATTTTTGGAACAAGAAAATATATTTATCCGTACAAAGTGGTTATCAATGCAGGGCCTCCCGTCAATCTAATCGACTATCTAACCGCCTATCATAGCGATAGAAAAGAAACTGTGGAAGAAGTCATGGGTGAATTGGAAAAGAGGTTTTTGGAACTGGTAGCCGATAGAGAGAAAGGAGACTGATGAAGTGAAGCCGTGTATGAAAGCTGTAAAACCGCCCGTATTGTTCCTTTTTTCCCTTTTCCCCCTTTTTTCCCTCTTTTCAGCGTGTTCAAAATCACATTCGCCTTCAACAAAGCCGGTTATTGCGGTGAGTATCTTACCTCATGCATGGTTTGTAGAGCAGATTGCACGGCCGGCAGATTTTTCCCCGGCGGGCGTTGCAGCGGACGCCTCGCTTGTTGACATAGCGGTGCTTGCCGGTCCCGGGCAGAATCCCCATACGTTTGAGCCGAGTCCGAAACAGATGGAAGAGTTGGCGCGGGCTAAGGTCTGGGTGCTTTCCGGAGCCGAATTCGAGATAAGTCTGCGTCCGAAAATAGAGCAACTTTTCAAGAATCTTACCATTGTTGACGGTACCCAAGGGGTGCGTTTCAGGAAACTTGAACCGGACGAAACCGGCGCAGGCGATGAGAATGACGGCGTTGACAGACATTCGTGGCTTGGCAGGGAACCGGCAAAAATACTGGCCGCTCATATAAGAGATCAGCTCTCCATGCTTGACAAGAACAACGCCGCGTTGTATGACCGGAACTACCGGAAACTTGCAGCGGATATTGATGCGGAATTCGCATCTTTGCGGGAAGAGCTTGGGCCGTTGAGCGGACGGCCGGTGTTCGTGTACCACCCCGCGTTTGGATATTTCCTTGACGAGTTCAACATCAGACAGGAGGCTGTGGAAGCCGGCGGCAAAGAACCCGGTCCCCGGTTGCTCATTGAGCTTATCGAAAAAGCCGGACAGGAAAAGCCTGCCGCTATTTTTGTGCAAGCTCAATTTCCCGCGGCAACGGCCAAGACAATAGCGGACGCGACAGAAGCGGATATTGTGGCGCTTGATCCGCTCTCCCGCAACTGGCTTGAAAATATCAGAGTAATGGGAGAAGCGCTGAAAAGGAGCGCGCGTGCATACGATACATCACTCAAGTAAAGAAGTTATTCTTCAGTTTGAGACCGTTTCATTTTCCTATGATGGAGTGAAGGTGCTGGAAAAGGCGAGTTTTCATGTACATCAGGGGGAATTTGTCGCGCTTGTCGGTGCGAACGGGGCGGGCAAGACTACGGTCCTTAAACTGATGCTGGGACTTGAGCAGCCTGAAACCGGCGGCATTACCCTGTTTGGCGGGACCGGCCGCGCTCATTCCGCGGCATATATAGACAAAATCGGCTATGTTCCCCAGCAGCCGGCATTCGACAAATCGTTTCCCATAAGCGTTGAGGGCGTTGTCAGAATGGGGCGGCTGCGATCCCTTTCCCGAACATTCACAATAGAGGATAGGGCCGCCGTGCAAGATGCGCTCGAACAAGTTGGGCTTGCTCATTTGGCAAAACGGGCGTACAATGCGCTTTCAGGCGGGGAGCGGCGGCGGATACTGGTTGCGCGCGCGCTTGCCGCAAAACCGCTGCTGCTTATTTTAGATGAACCCACGGCCAATATGGATGCGGAAAGCGAAGACCGGCTTTTTCACACACTCGGCGCTCTCAAAGGAAGTGCCGCGATCCTTATTGTTACGCATGATCGTGATTTTGTGTCGGCTCTTATTGATAGGGCGCTTTGTATAGAGAAGGGTACCATTGTGCAGCATGAACTCGGCGCAGTGGATCAAGAAAATGTGCAAGTCCTGCATGAAGAAAGCGTCCCGGGAGACGCGTGTATAATAGTATAACAGCATGATGACGTCGTTCTTTTCCGTTCTGTTCAATCCCGACTTTCCGTTTATCAGAAACGCGCTTTTTGCGGGGCTTTTGTCTTCCGTTTTATTTGGCGTGATAGGGTCTTTGGTAACGGTGCGGCGCATCGCGAGTCTTGCGGGTGCGGTCTCCCATGCGGTATTAGGCGGCATAGGCATGGCCCTGTTTTTATCCGCAACGAACATAGTCCCCGGTTTTCCGCCCCTGTTGGGCGCGCTTATTTTCGCGGTACTGTCCGCGTGTACCATCGGTTTTGTATCGCTCAAGGCGAAACAGCGGGAAGACACGGTGATCAATGCGATTTGGGCAATCGGCATGAGCATCGGCGTTTTGTTTATGGCAAAGACGCCGGGCTATACCGATCCCTCCGCCTACCTTTTCGGCAATATTCTGCTGATCTCAAACCGCGACCTGTTGCTCCTTGGGCTTTTGGACGTTGTTGTTATTGCGCTTGCGCGGCGGTTTTATCCGCAGATCGAAGCCTCATCCTTTGACGAAGAATTCGCCCGTGTCCGGCGCGTGCCGGTAACGGCCGTGTTTCTGATCTTGCTTCTCATCACCGCGCTCGCCATTGTGCTGCTCCAAAGTTTTGTCGGCATTGTTATGGTTATCGCGATGCTCACGCTGCCCGCGGGGGCCGCGTCTTCTGTTAAAACCGTACAAAGCCTCTCCGCAATGATGCTGGTAAGCTGCGGTTTTTCCGCGCTTTTTTCCGTGATTGGGCTTGTTCTCGGCTGGGCATTTGACGTGCCGGTAGGCGCGGTAACGGTTATTACAGCGGGCGCGGCGTTTCTCATAGCGTCGGCCGTGCGGATGCGGCGGCCGTGATTATTCCGCGAAAAGCGGCCTTTTATTAACTCGGATTAACTACTTTGACTGTTTTAGCTATAGCGGCTATACTAGCAATAATAACGATAGACATGGAGATTTTTATGAAAAGGTATTATGAAGGTATTATGGAGAAAAGCATGAAAAGCATGAAGCGCGCGGTTATCGCGGCGGTAATGGCGGTAACGGCGGCGGGGTTGGGCTGGGGCCAGCAGCAGGCGGTGGTGGCAGTCGCGCCGTTTGAGGCGAAGTCCGGGATTTCCATTGCGGACGCGAACACGATAACGGAGATTTACAGCGTGCGGCTCGCGGCCGCGCGGGCCGTGCGGGTGGTTACGCGGGACGCGCTGGACAAGGTGGTGAGGGAGCATGGCTTTCAGGCCGGGGACTGGTCGGACGACCGGAAGACCGCGGCCTTGGGCAAGGCTTTGAACGCGGACTGGGTGGTGCGGGGAACCCTGCAAAAGCTGGAGAGTTTCTATATCGTAACGGCCACGCTGCTGGACATCAAGAGCCTTGAAATCATGGGGGGAGCGGACATGAGGCTTAACCGCATAAGCGATGCGTACGACAACATGGGCGATTTTATAGCCCAGACCGTGCAAACGGTAACCGGACGCGGCGGCGCGGCGGCTCCCGCAGCGGGCGCGCCGCGGGCCGCGGC
>JAITAN010000108.1 GCA_031284105.1 Treponema sp.
GCCTTTGCGCTTACCGGCTGTGAAGAAAGCGGAACTATGGACGCTAATGTGGTGGGTGTTCCCACGATAGAAGCGCCCAAGGTAACGGCCGCCGCCATACAGGACGGCGTTAAACTGGAGTGGAACGCGGTCATTGACACAACGAACTACACCATTTTCCGCAGGGAAACGGCCGGCGGCGCAGACGTTCAAGTCTCACCTAGCGGCGGCAGCAGCTACAGCACCGATCCGGCAACCGGCAAATATGTTTGGAGGGACTTGCAAAAGGAGTCTCCGGACAGCGTGAAAGCCAATACCAAATACACGTACACGGTGGTGGCCAAAGCGAATTCCTTCAAGAATGATGCCAGGACCGCGGTTGAGGTAACTACCGGAGCAACGTTCCTTGCAAAGGGAACCAAACTTGAGCCGCCCCAAGCGGTAACGCTCGAATTGCTTCCCGAGTCGAACACGATAAAGGTAATCGTTACACCGGGCGCGCACGGAGACGTGGTAGCCAGCTACAGCGTAACCATTTACAAAGACGGCGCTTACTCCAGCAGTGCAACGATTACCTATCCGCAAACAACCGGAACGGCGCAATGGAATCCAAACTCACAGTCCGATGGGAAGTATACGGCGAAAGTAACGACGTATCCGCAGTCGAGTAATTTCTACCTCGCAAGCGACCCGAAAGAAAGCGCGGCGGTGCGGTTTGAATCGCTGTTTGGACCTTCTTCCAGTATATACGCCTATTCCCCCAGTGTTGTAATCGGAACCGGCGCCGCGTCAACTACCGCTCTAGCCTATTCCGCTTCTATCAACATAAGCGGTCTCAAGCCGGGCGTTACCTACAGCGTTGAGCGCGCTCCTGTGACCGCATCGGGTACAGTCGGCGAGTATGCACCGGTTGTATTGTCAAAGTCTTCTTCTACGGGCGCCGATTATGTAGACGCAACGGCCGCGGATCTGACTCCCGATCCTCTGGGCAGCTTGGGAACGACTGGTTTCTATGACCGGACGCTGCCCCTGCTGGCAGGTTCCTACCAGTACCGCCTTAAAGCGGTAAAAGACACTGCACCCCAGTATAAAGAGGCGGGCGGTCCTGTCGTTACCATTGATCCCATGGATGACGTCTCTATAAATAGTATAAACGTTACCAAAACAGCCGATGCCGACAGCGCAACGTACGCGGTTACCCCGTCCATAAACCGCAAAGGCCTTCTTCCTTCGGACGGGAAACTCGTCATTTACTGGATAAAGGGAACCTCGTCATCCGATAAGTACAACGCCGGCCAAAAGATCGAGTTTAGCAAGGATGAACTTGAAGCGGCGGTGGTAGAGGCTAAATCTATTGACGTACCGGACAGCGCGGCCGGCTATGTCTTTGCACGAGCGCAACTGGAGTTTGCCGATAGTAGTAAGAATGAAAGCGTCTCTACCAGTTGGACAGGAGACGTCATTTCTTTATACGATTCTTCCTACGCTCAATTTAAGTAGTAAATAACATGAGCCGTTCCGAAATCTGGACATTTGGGACGGCTCGAACCGGTAAGGCGGTTCCGAAACGGAGCCGCCTTTTTTATTGGGGGAGCGCCTCCGGCAGTTCTCCGGTATACGAACCGTGAATGTCAAGCGTGAGAGCGGCCCTCTTCCCGTCCTTCAGCCCCTTGAAAAGCCGGTTATGCGGCCGCCATCCCTGCGCCCCGAATTGCGGCTTTATCGAATGTCGCAAGACTTCTCATAGCCATTACAAGACTTCTCATAGCCATTACAAGAGCTCTTATAGCGATTAAAAGAGCTCTTATAGCGATTAAAAGAGCTCTTATAGCCATTAAAAGAGCTCTTATAGCGGCTAAAAGACTTCTTGCAGCGGCTGAAAGACTTCTTGCAGCGGCTGAAAGACTTCTTATGGCGGATAAAATACTTTCTATAGTAATTAAAAGACTTCTTGCAGCGGTTACAAGAGATCTTATAGCGGTTACAAGACTTTGGAATTCCAGACACGGCTAATCCCGTTGGGTACGCATGACTAAACTATTATGGCTTCCTAACTAATCCTGTTATGCCGGCATACCAACAGAGCTATCGCTGCCCATAACTAAAACGGATTCTCGCGCACCATGAATTATTTAGACAAAACCTTTCTTCAAACATTTTTCAATATAAACGCGGATGAATCGTTTATGACTGATAACGCTTCACCGCTTCTTTCCATTTTCGCCCGCGGTCAAATTCATTCTGAAACATACCGAATGAAGCGCACCCCGGAGAAAGCGCTACCGCGTCCCCCGGTTTTGCGGCTGCGAAACATACCGCAACCGCCTTGTCGAGATCATCAAAGGGACCGGAATACGGTATGCGCGCAGCGTCAAGCAGGGATTGCAATTTGACGCTTCCGGTTCCGGCAAGCAAGACGGCTTTTCTCACTTTGGCGCACGCGCGGGCAAGCGGGGTAAAATCCAGCCGCTTGTCGGTACCGCCGGTCAACAGCACGAGGTTCCCATCGAACGCATCTACCGCGGCCGCCGCGGCTTCGGGAATGGTGGCCGCAGTATCGTTGTAAAAACGCACCCCGCCCTTCTCGAAAAAATATTCGAGCCGGTGTTCAATACCCGGAAACGCCGCAAGGCTTTCGGCAATGAAAGACGCGGGCAGCCCCAGATCGAGCAGCGGTAAACCCGCGGTAAGGAGGTTTTTCTTTTGGTGAAAGCCCAGCGCAAGGGTCGTTCCGCCTACAATTTCAACAATGGACGCATCGGACGTTCGGCGGGCAAAGGCGGGCGTATCCTTTCCTTTTAACAGCCAGCCGCCCGCAACGCCGTCAGGAAGCGGGCGTTCGGCGCACACGAGCGTTCTTGCATGGGTTTCGCTTAAAAACCCCCGCCCCCATGAATCGTCGTATGCAACGGTAACATCGCGATCATCCTGCCCGTGATAGGCGATACGTTTATCAGCAATATACGCCTCCATGCTTCCATACCAATCAAGGTGATCCGGCAAAATGGCGGTAATCACAGCCGCGCGCGGTTTCAGCAGCGGCGCTCCGTCAGAACCCGTCTTGCCTTTAAGGTCGCCAAGCTGCCAGCTTGAAAGCTCCAGCACAACATCATCCGGCCCGGCAGCCGCCGCAGTCCCTGCCGCGGCGTCCCTGCCGCGGCGTCCGCAGAGCGCGTCCAGAAACGTGAGCGGCGATACGGTGATATTCCCGCCAAGAAAGGCGGAGCCTTCCAACAGATGCCGTTCACGCGCTTTCTGCAAGACCCAGTGGATCGCGGACGCCGTGCCAGACTTACCTTTGGAACCGGTAACCACCGTAAGACGGACATTCGCCCCGTCCCTATTTGCCAAATTCTCCAAAAAAAGGGAAATATCGGTTTCAATCCTGCGCGCTTTTTGCAGATACGGAGAATCGGGGCAGACGCCCGGATTTTTTATAACCATATCCGCATTCTCAAAATCAACCGTTTCATGTCCGCCCAGCACATAGCGGATATTTCGGAAGCCTTGCAACCGTTCAAGTGAAGGCGCAAGCGTTTTTTCATCGCGGAGATCGGTAACGGTTAGGTCCGCGCCATGAGCGGCAAGGTAACGGGCAGACGCAAGCCCTCCGCCGTGGAGCCCCAAGCCCATAATCAGCGCCTTCATACCGGAATAACGCATCGAATCCTCTTCACACTTCATGGGTTGTATGATACAATAACCACCGTCTTATGACAATATGGATTATCTGTGATAAGGATTTTACTTTTCTATGTGCGCTTCATACCGGCGGCCGGCCGGCGGCCGGCATATTGTTCCATCGGTCCCATTTGTGCGGTCCCCAAGATGAAAAAATACAGGGAAAGCCGTACCTTTACGATTGGGGCTTCCCGTTATATTCATAGCGTATTATAAAGACTTTAAAAAAATAAGAAGAACATGGCGTCGGGATCTTGTATGGTATTGTTCACGCGCGGCGCTGTCGATACGGCGAGAGATACGGTACGCCCGCTTCGCATCAAGGTATTGGCGCTATGGTCGGCGGAATTATTGAGTTTCCGCCGGAGGAGGAATACTAATGAGCCAGATAGATTCGCCCGTCTCAATATTAGACGATACCGGAAACCCGGCCCACTTCGGCTGGGCGCGCGATCCTCATTTTCAATACGATCCCGATGCGGTAATGGTAAGCCGGTGGCGTATAAGCGAATCGGACCGGTACGTTATTTTTTCGCCGACTCACATGGTTATTTTTGAAATCATAGATAATGGTCTTCTGGGCTACAGCACCATATGCATGGTATCCCTCCGCGATAAAAAACGCTTCACGTTTACCTCAAGAATACTTTTTCCTCTGGGCAGCATTGAAATGCCCCCTTCAATTAAAACCGGTTCGATACGCCTGCACAAGAAAAATATACTGCTTGACTTTATTAGTATGAAAAGCGGCGCGAGAATAATAAAGGTGGATATACCCCAATTCGATCACCACCGCAGCATGAGAGGGGAAGTGGTTCTCCTTCCGCCGTGTTCGGCGGAATCCTTGGCAACCGTCATGCCGTGGCGCAGGGATCAAGCCGCATTTCGCTATGCCTTGTATTCCCCATGGTTTTCAGCGGAAGGGGTCTTGCAGCTCGGTACGACGGAAACGGCCTTTACCAAAGGAAACGCCTGGGGTATTTTCGATTGGACCCGGGGCGTGCGCCCGAAAAACGATACGCGGTATTGGGCGGCCGCGTGCGGTATTGCCGCCGGAAAGCGGATCGGCATAAACGTTGGGTATGATTCCGCGGATTCGGAACAAGGCACGGGAAACGCCTTTTTTATTGAGGGCACGCTGCACAAACTCAATCATGTTACGTTCCATATATCGCCGTCAAATTGGCTTGATCCTTGGTATTTCACCAGTAACGATAACCGCATAGAAATGACGTTCACACCGGAAATGGAGTGGGAAGACAGCAACCGCACGTTTTTCTATACCATAAAGCGCAGACAACTCTACGGTTCCTTTCATGGAAACGCGAAGCTTGACGATGGATCGGCTATCAATTTCAAGATCACGGGTTTTGCGGAGCGGAGAAAGATGCGGTTTTAGTATGACGCGGTTTACATCTTCAAATCAGATTTTCGATTGGATTTCCCAACACAGTAACATTGAGAAAGAAAGAAAACGCACGAAATATACCCTTGATGCGATGAGAACGCTTTCGGAATTGGCGGATCATCCTGAAAAGTCCGCTCCGGTTATCCACATCGCCGGATCAAAGGGCAAGGGTTCCGTTGCGGCGTATAGCGCCGGCGTTCTTGAGGAAGCGGGCTTCGCCTGCGCGCGCTATACCTCGCCTCATGTAACGAATTGGCGGGAACGCATCTCGTTGAGCGCCGATTTTTTTGATGAAGCGGTGTATTGCGATGCGGGCAATGAACTTTTTTCCATTACCGAACGGTATACGGCCGTTAAAAACACGATGACCGCGCCGACCTTTTTTGAGCTTATGACGCTGTACTTTTTTCTGTGCGCGCGAAAGGCGCGCTGCAATGCGATGGTTGTGGAAACCGGTATGGGCGGCAGGCTTGACGCCACAAATATCGTTGATCCGCTTGTAAGCGTGATTACCCTTATCGAAAAAGAACATACCGAATATCTTGGAAACACGCTTGCGCTCATTGCCGGAGAAAAAGCCGGCATCATAAAGCAGGGGCGTCCGCTGGCGCTTGCGGAACAGCGGCAAGAAGCCTACGACGTGTTTGCCGAAACCTCTACCGAAAAAGGCTCCCGCCTGTACTATCTTCCGGATAGCGCGCGTGTGGAACATATACACGCGTCTCTCAAGGGGACGTCGTTTAGGCTTACGTCAAACTATGCGCCCGCGCCGCTTGTCCTGTCCGTGCCTACGCCGGGCATTATTCAGGCGCATAACGCCGCGCTGGCGGTTCTTGCCGTAACGGTCGCTTTTCCTCATGTGGATGGGGCGTCCATTACGCGCGGCTTGGCAAAATCGAGGCTTCCTTCGCGTTTTGAAAAGATATGCGATGATCCGGTTACGGTGATTGACGGCGCGCATACCGGCGCAAGCATAGCCGCGTGCGCGGGCACATGGACGGCTTTATACGGCAAAGGCGGCGTCCTCCTGTTCGGCTGCGCGTCCGACAAAGACGTCTTTGCAATGGCATCTATACTGTTCCCCCTGTTTTCATATATCATTATTACCAGGCCCGGAACATTCAAGGTGAGTTTCCCCGAAAAAGTATACGCGGTTTTTGCCGAATTGGAAAGCATGGATCAAAAGAATACCGGAAAGGTGCGGCTCATGCCTGAAACGCAAAGCGCCATAGAGCTGGCATTGTCATTAGGACGGGAAAGAAGCGCGCCGGTTTTGGTAACAGGGTCTTTTTATCTGGCGGGTGAAATTGCGTCATATACGGCGCGGGGCCGCGCGTAAACGAGACCGCAGCAAAGGGCGCTTGTAGGCGGGGTAAGCTCTCTTGACTCAAGTCAACCATGATCGACACGCGTCCCGATGCGTATGACCTGAGAAAAGGGCGCGCGGGCGATTATGAGACGAGCAGGATTAGGGCGCGGGATGAGACCATTACGAGAGGCAAAGGGAGTCGATTATAGGTAATAATAGGGTGTCGATTATATATGGTAATGGGGCACCGATTATATAGAGTACTAGGGCGCGGGTTCTAACATGATAGCCTGCCGCTCTCCGTAGCGTGAATACGCCCCGGTGTGTTATCGTTTCCCGTTAGTGGCGGCGGTAAGAAGTTGTTTTGTATGAAGAATATTTTTTGAGTAATAGGAGAAAGGAATGATATGATCAGATTAAAAACCGAAGAGCAAATTGATGGAATTAGAAAATCGTGTAAAATGCTGTCCGCCATGTACCGGGAACTCATCCCCTTTGTAAAGCCGGGCGTTGAGACAAAAGAACTCGATAAATGGGCGCAAGACTGGATACGGCATGCGGGGGGGAAACCCGCGTGTTTGGGTTACGGTAGCAAAAAAAATCCTTTTCCGGCCGCGCTGTGCATTTCCATAAACAATACGGTAATCCACGGCATTCCTTCCGCGCGGAAAATCGCGGAGGGGGACCTCGTTTCCATTGATTGCTGCATAGAACTAGACGGTTTCATAAGCGATCAGGCGGTTACGGTAGAAGCGGGTAAGGTCTCTCAAGCCGCTCATGCCCTTAACAAGGTAACGCGGGAATGTCTTTACAAGGGAATCGAAGCGGTTAAACCGGGCGACAGACTATTACAGATAGCGCGCGCCGTAAGCGCTCACGCCCAGTCGTTTGGGTATGGCGTGGTGTATCAGTACTGCGGACACGGCGTTGGATTAGCCATGCACGAAGACCCTTCGGTGCCGAATGTTCCGCACGGCTCAAATCCCCGCATGATGGCGGGCATGGTGATAGCCATCGAACCCATGATAAACCTCGGACTCGGGGATGTGGAGCTTTTGGACGATGATTGGACCGTTGTAACCGCGGACGATACGCTATCAGCCCATTGGGAACACACGGTAGCCATCTTCAAAGATCACGCGGAAATACTGACCGATGATGTGAAAGGGTAGCGGATATGCCGAATATGCTTGCCCGGACGTCCGTGTAACCGACGAATCAAAAGGCGGCCGTTCAGGTTCCTTGGAAGTTCCTTGGAACAGGACATTCGAGCCGCGCATAATCCCGACGTATCGCAAACGCCTGCCGCCGTCAATGACCGGCGCATCTCGATGTATTCATTCGGGATGACGAGCCGGAATATTAAAGCCCTTCCTGAAAATATCTATAATGTAGACGTATCGCCTGAACCGATAGCGGCAACGTATTGTAACGCAGCCTAACCTACCGTCCATCGCATCGGGGGGAATTCCAATCTTTTTATGGTATTTATAAATACCGTTTCGGCTGTTCGCCCTGTACGAGCGCGTAAAGTTCAACATAGCCTTTTGCGGTGCTTGCCGAAATTTTACTAAGCAGCACCTCTTCTATCTGGAAAAGTCCAACTTCGCTTGACATTTCAACTTCAATACGTATGGGGTGTTCCGCTCCTTTCAAAATCCGTACATCTTCGATGGAATTGGCGGAATACCGGTGGATATCCCCTACTTTCGGCGCGCCGGCCAGGGACATGGGAATACGAGCGCGTCCTTTGGTCATGTCGCAGCCGTCCGCAATAAGCACGATACCCGCTTCAAGGGAGTAAACCGCACGGTTACCCATGTGTCCGGCAATCCCTTCGAGCGCGAGAGACCGGATCGTAACCCGCCTTTGCATATCATGGGGGGAATCTGCAAGTCCCTCGGCAAGGATTCGGTCAAGAATAGAGAACGCTATGTATGCGCTGTGCATTTCATGATCCTGACGTCCCAAACTCATACCGATGTCGTGGAGAAAAGAAGCAAGCATGACCGCTATAAGACTGTCTTCAAACGTACCGGCTTCCTCACATTCCAGGCTCATCTTGACATTCGCATCCCGTAGAATCTTCAGCATGATGAGCGCGTTAAGCGCAACGGTTCTCATGTGAACGGGGCCGTGATCGTTATAGCCTAACCGTTTTATCGAAACAACATTGCCGTATTCTTGAATAGCCTGAATCTCATTATCTTCAATAACCAGTTTCGCAATCTTCATCGCTTTCTTTTCTGAAAAGTGGAAATCCTCGAGGGTTTCAATGATTTTACTATCTATGCTTATTTCTTTCGGCGATCTCAAAAACAACCTCTTTTATGTGATTATCGTTATGGCTTTCCTATACGGGTAAGGGGCCAATAACGGAAAAGCGCCGTGCCTATGATCCTCTTCAGCGGCACCGGCCCCCATGTTCTCGAATCGTTGGTATTGCTTCTGTCGTCAGAGAGCAGAAAATATTCATTTTCACCCAGAATAAGCGGCTCAATAGTACCGGAGAAGGGAAGCGATGTGTCCCAAATCGCGGGTACTTGGGGAATGATCACCTCGTAATGCTGTTCGGATAATTCAAATTCGGTAATGTGGTAGGGGCTGTCCTTTTTCTTAATACGGGCAACAAAATTAGTCATAGACACCTCATCGCCGGGCAGGGCGATGACTCTTTTTAAGTAAAAGAAAACATCCCTTCCGCCTATATCGACGCGCTGAAGTGTCCAGAAACGGACAAAAGCGTCAAGGAATTTCATAAATATACCGCGATCGTCTTCCTCTCCCATATTGGCAAGTACGATGCTTCCTCTCTGTAAATCGGGCGTGTAAAATTCATACGAGGAAAAAATAAAGCGATCTTTCGCGTGTACGCCCGGCTGCATACTATTGCTCAGAGCAACTCTCATTGAGAAAACAAAAAAAGTAAAACATGAGTAAATAACAAAAAAAAACGCTATACACAGTAAAACAATCTGTACCCGCTGCCAGTGTTTCTTTTTTTCTCCATACGAATATACACGTTTACTCATACCGCTGCTTACCGGATAACCCCTATACGGGCAAGAGGCCAATAGATAAACATACCCAGTCCCAGTACCTTGTCTTTGCGTATGGGACCGAAATAACGCCCGTCCCGCGAATTGTCGCGGTTATCTCCCAGCGGAAGAACCCTGCCTTCCGGTACATACCACCCTAAATCATGACGGCTCAAAAGGGTTCGGTACCGGCTCTCATCGGGTTGAGCTGAACGCAAAACCGCAAGTCGTGCGCGGTCATACGCAAGGTAATCGGGATTACGCATACTACCGGCATCAGCGGCTTCATCAAGCAGCCGCTGAGGGATATTCATATTCAAGTCCGCATAAGCAGCGGCCTTACCCGCAGCTACCAACGCAGGATAATCCTCTTGCGCCATTAGACGGCTCAAATGATGGGTATAGCCTACGGCTTTATTGTAATCCTCCTCGGACATCCATGTATCCGTACCGGCAAACCGGATATAAAAGCCGCCGTTTCGCATCTTAAACCAATCTTTTTCCATACCGGCCGCGCGCTTTATCAGGAAATGCGCCTTGGGTTCACCGGCTTCGTCCCGGTCAATATCGACTAGGGACAAGGTGAGCATGTAGATAATACGCTGGGCAATATCAAACACCGGTCCGCGTGAAATGTACGAAGGGTTTTCAAAGATGACGATATCGTTCCGCTTGGGCTTTATGGGACTTGGAAGTTTAGCAAGACCGGGCAGCAATTCAGGTCCAAACGCGAGTTTATTGACAAATATTTTATCTCGAATAAGCAGGGTATCGATCATTGAGCCGGAAGGTATTTCATAGGCCTGAACAAGATACTGGTTGATGATGAGTACCATGCAGGCCGCCCAAATAAACGCCTCTATCCAGTCAAGTATGGGGTTCTTGTTCCGCTGCTTTTCCCGTTTTATCCGTCTTATCGTTTTGCGTCTGCTGAGAAAATACTCCGTAATTATTTGCACATGATCAAAAAAGTCGGGCTTTACTTTTCTAGCTATTTTATTCATAGCGCTATCCATATAGTATGTATCATACGCCGTCTTGAAAAAATTGTCAATGCAGATTAACGCGCTGAACCCGCCCATTCAGCCCAAGGTCTGACCTACCGTTACAACATTCGGCGGCTTTGCCGGTATGTAGGCGGGGGGCTGGGACTTCCGATCAGAGGTCTGACCTGTGAAGCCCGACCTACTCTATCGACGGCGTTAGCGTCCGTATCTGCAGCGGAATAAGTAACGCGGTTAAAAAGTCTCCCGCATCACAAGGCTGCCTGAAAAGTAAACGCGGAACGCGGCTACTCTTCAAACAGCCTTCAGCGATTAGAAATATTCCAAAAGCGGCAAACGGTTAGAACTGCCCAAGATACTGCTGCTGTTCTATCCGCTGTTTATCATAGATCGTTTTGAGTTCGGACATGATGCGGTCCAATCCGGCGGCTTTAAGGGCCGCGACATACTGGTCCCACTCATTAATTGAGCGGTTGCCGGAGATGACCGACCAGAAGTAAGCTTCCCGAATATCGCCGATTTCCGAACCGATGTCGTTGTTGACGACATAAGCGTTGGGATCTTTTTTCTCAATAAGTATAGCGGAATAGTCCCGGCTCATACGTCCCGCCCGTTCAAAAAGGGCGGTGGTAGAAGGGATATTCTCTATATTACAGAAATCTTTGCGGGAAAAGAGGTCTTGAAAAAGATTGATCCCCAAGTTTTGCGCCTGATTTTCCTGTCCGTTGTTCGGTACCAGAATAGTATATGTACCGTTTGCATCCTTGGTCCATTCTTTCCCTTCAAGTCCGAAACGTTTGGTGATGTAGTTTTCGGGTTTGGCAAGATCATCCCAGATGGCAAAAAGCCGTTCGGGGTCCTTGCAACTTTTCGTGATGGCGAAGTAGCACCACGAGCTGGAAGTTGCCGGTTCATCCTGAGGCTTGCCATTATCACCTTTCACCATCTCAATAGGCACCCACTTGGCCGTGGGGTTTGAAGCGTAGAATGAGCGCATGGGCGCATAGGAAGGGTTATTGTAGGCAATCCAGCTATAGGTAACGCCAAAACCGCCTCTGGCCATTTCCTCGTCCCGATCTGTGTCATTGATGATATTCGGCGTAATAACGCCGTCCGCGTAGAGTTTTGCCACCCTGCCGAGCCAGATTTTGGCGTCGCCGGTAGCCGGTCCATAGGCATAGGAACCGTCCGGATTGACCACAAAGGCGGCGTAATCTCCCCGGCCGGAACCGGAGCCTTGAATCCATGGCCAGAAACTGCGGAAATCGTACCCATCCCCGCCCAAACCGTAGGTGTCGTTTTTACCGTTTCCATCGGGGTCGTTGAAAGTAAATTGGTAAAGCGCCTCTTCAAGCTCAGCCAGAGTCGCGGGCACCTTCAGCCCTAAATTGTCTAGCCAGTCCTGGCGGATCCAAAGCGTTTCGCAGCTTGGCTCGGCCACGTCTCCGGGAATACGGAATACCTTCCCCCCTTCGCTGGATGCAAAGAACAGGCTTTTGGGATCCTGACTGTTGAAATAATCCCGCATGGTGGTGTATTTATTCATATAATCTGTTATATCCACCAGAAGCCCTGCATCCTTCCATTTGGCAAAGTCCGTTTCCATATTCCACCACCAGATAATGTCCGGCCGCTGGGCATCGTCCGCCATGAGCAATGATATTTTTGCAGGCGAATCGCTCCAGCCCGGCAAAGCAATCACTTCAAGATCGATGTTATAACGTTCCTCGATCCACTTTTCCGTCCGGCTGTCGGGCTGGGTATACCCCTGAAGCGTTGTAACCCGTACCTTCATTCTTTCAGACTGATTGAGGGGATCCACCCTCGCCGCTGAATCCCGTTGTACGGTCCCGCCGCCGCTCTGTTTCTGTCCGCCTCGCGTACATCCCGCCAGCGCAAGGGTCATGCCCAGCGCCGCAATAAAAATCGTTCTTCTTTTCATCTTTTTCCTCCGAGTGAATATTGATATATATCTATCGCATACGCGATAAAAAACCCTATCCTTTGACGCCTCCAATCATGACGCCCTTGACAAAATATTTCTGTAAAAAAGGATATACGATTAAGATGGGTACCGTTGCCACCACCACCGATGCAGCCTTAATGCTTCCTGCGGTGGTATTGGTAACCGAGAAAACACTTACCCCTGCTTGAGTCAAAGCTTGCTGCGTCTGGGTCAACATAAAACGGAGTACCGCTTGGAGCGCCCACTTGTTCCCTGAATTGATATAAAGAACCGAACTGAAATAGTCATTCCAGTAACCTACGGCCATGAAGAGCGCAATGGTTGCCAGGGTAGCCTTGGAAAGGGGCAGAATTATCTGTGCAAACACCCGTAATTCATTCGCCCCGTCAATACGGGCGCTTTCCTCAAGGCTTTCCGGTATGGTAAGAAAAAATGTTTTCATAATGATCACATTGTAGGCGTTAATAAGCCCCGGTAAAATAAGAGAAAGCCGGTTATCAATAAGTCCCAGATTTTTGATGAGCAGATAGCCGGGGATCATGCCGCCGTTAAAAAGCATGGTAAACAGTACCAGTACCATTAAAACCGATCCGAACGGCAGATATTTCTTTGAGAGCGCATAAGCGGTCGCGGCCGTCAAGAACGTACCCAAAAACGTCCCCACTAAGGTTACCGTGACGGTTGTTATGTAGCCGGTTAAAATTTGAGGGTTCTTGAAAACCGCCTCGTAGGTCTCAAGATTAAAGCCTTTAGGCCACAGGAAAATACCGCCTTTAGCCGTTTCTTCAACGGAACTAAATGACATCATCACAACATGCCAAAATGGATATATCATCAGTATTGACAAGACCAGAAAGAATACATAATTAAAGCCCTCGAAAATATACTCGCGTTTGCTTTTGCGGATCATCGTTTTCTCCCTTAGAAAATTCCCTCATTGCCGGTTCGCTTGGCAATCTGATTTACAATAAGTATGAGCAGAAATGCTACAACAGACTTGAACATTCCGGCGGCGGTACTAAAGGCATAATCGTTCCTTTGAATACCCATGCGGTACACATAGGTATCTATGATGTCGGCTACCTCATAGACCTGCGCCGAATAGAGCATAAATACCTGATCGAATCCGGCATTCAAGATGTTGCCGCAGCTCAAAATGAACATGATAATAATGGTGGGGATAATCGAAGGCAGGGTAATACTCAATATTTGGCGCATTCTGCCTGCCCCATCAATGACGGCCGCTTCATAAAGCTGAGGGTCGATACCGCTCATGGCCGCGAAATAGACAATCGTTCCCCATCCCATGCCCTTGTATATATCCGTAATAATGAGCATGGGTACAAACGTTGCCTTATCCACGAGTATATTCAGATGGCTACCCGTTAATCGAGTAATAACGGCTGTAACAAGGCCCGATGAAGGATCGAGCAGGTTCATAATTACACCTGCCAGAATGACCCATGAGACGAAATAGGGAAGGTAGAGCAGCGTTTGACTTATCTTTTTAAAAAGCAGATTGCGCATCTCATTCATCATGAGAGCCAGAATCACCGGAATCGGGAAGCCGCAGATGAGCTTGAGTAAGCTGATCTTGATGGTATTGAACAAAACCGGCTGAAAGGAGTTACGGGAAAAAAGCCGTACAAACTGCCCAAAGCCTATCCATGCGCTTGCCGAAGGATCATACATATTGTAATCCATAAATGCGATACGCAAACCGAAGATGGGAATATATTTGAATACCGCGAAAAAAACGATTCCCGGCATCAGCAAGAAATAAAGCCGGCGGTGCTTTACCATGGATTTTAGTATATTTTTTCTTTCCATATATCTCTCCCTTTTTGGACAACCTTACTCCTATTAATTACCTAATGCAGCAGAGTACCAATTACTCTATATACATTCGGTTTTTCTGCCGTTAAGCAAAAATTTCCCCGATTTATCAACGTTGTTATAGCCGCGGTAAAAAACGCGCACGCCTTCTTATGAGATTATCCCGCTAAATATCTCGCTCCACGGTCCCTTTTTCACGGTCCCGCTTTCCCATCTCACCGCAAAATACACCCGCTTCCCCCGCTCGCTCTCGTTAAAAAACAGTTCCAGCGGACTCCGCGTCGCAAAACTCGAATGCAGCAGTTCCTCGATTTCCTTAGGCGGCGTTTCCGTTATCGCCCACAGACACTCAAGCCCGTGGATGTTTGCGGGCTTGCCCC
>JAITAN010000200.1 GCA_031284105.1 Treponema sp.
ACGAGACGGAAAAAAGACGTTATCGAGTTCGAGTACGAAGGTTCCGGCAGGACGGCCTACATTGCGGTGCAGATAGAAAGCCCCGGCGGGCAGCAGGGCAAGTTCGGGCCCATGGTTCAGGCCGTGATCCCGTGAACCAATCCGGCATCCGTGCCGGATTGGTTCATAGGAGTTTTGCTTTGCAAAACTCCGCCTCTCCGCTCGCGGAGAGCAATGGAAACAGCGGCGTCCATGCCGCCTAACGCATCCGGCATCCGTGCCGGATTGGTTCATAGGAGTTTTGCCTTTGGCAAAACTCCGCCTCTCCGCAGGCGGAGAGCAATGGAAGACAGCGGCGTCCATGCCGCCTAACGCATCCGGCATCCGCGCCGGGGCGGCGGAAGACCCGCGCGCGGAGAGCAATGAAGACCGCGGCGTCCATGCCGCCTAACGCATCCGGCATCCGTGCCGGATTGGGGGGTGGCGGAAGACCCGCTCGCGGGGCTGGAGCCAGGGGGGCGCGACGGGCGGGCCGCCGTATGCCTCAGAAGGAACGGAAACAGCGCCCCCCTCTTTATGAATACATCAGGCGTTGCCCAAGCGGTACGCGCATGAGCAGCGTACGCGTGCGGAACGTGTTCCAACAGTATACCCGTTGGTTATGGGAACCGCCGCATAAAACATTCCGAAGGAATTCGTATAAAAGAGTTATGCGCCATTTTTTCTGGAAAGATGGCGGCGGCGGCATCCGTGCCGCCATAAAACAAACGTTTCGGAGGTTGTAGCGGTGAAATTAACATTATTTGTAAAGAAAGCCCTAAAAGCGGTAATGCCGTATGGCGTTGTGGTACTTTATCGGCGTAATAAAGTTAAGAAGCAAATAATAAAATCATATGGAAATGAACCCGAAAGTTATTGTCCTGTATGCGGAAAGCATTCGTATTTTAAGCCATACGGCAATCCGCCCCGCCTAAAAGCAGGCTGCGCCCATTGCGGGTCGTCAGAACGGCACAGATTGTCGTGGCTATTTTTCAAAAAAAGGACGAACTTGTTTGATCAGAGACAAAAGAAAATACTTCATATTGCCGCCGAGCCGTGTTTTGAGAGCCGGTTCAAAAAAATATTTGGGGAAAATTATATAACGGCTGATTTGTATAGTCCCGATGCGATGGTGAAGATGGACATTACTAACATACAGTATCCCGAAAGGAGTTTTGATGTTGTTATCTGCAATCATGTTTTAGAACATGTTTCTGATGACCTGAAAGCAATGCGGGAATTTTACCGTATCCTCAAAGAAGACGGCTGGGCGGTATTGCTTGTGCCGGTAGCGGATATGGAAAAAACGTATGAGGATTTTACTATTACAACCGAAGTTGGAAGATTAAAGGCGTTTGGACAGGAAGACCATGTGAGAAAATACGGCAGGGACTATACGGAAAGATTAAAATCCGCCGGATTTAAAGTAAGTATTATAAAAAATAATGAGTTGGCAACCTCCGGCGAGATAAAGAGTATGTGTTTGAAAGAAGACAATGGAATATGGGGGTTTTTAGAAACTGAAATATATTACTGTACGAAATAGCATGGTAAATTGGCTGAAGGAGCATCGCCGCCGTCCGCGGCGTACAAACGCGCCTTCGCCTATTACGAAAATGCCGTATATGACCGGACAATGGAACGCGGAAAACTAGACGGACAAAGCGGCGGGCGCGGAACCCCCAATGCCCCCCCGCCGGCGTATACGAACAAGCATTGACGTTTCGGCGGAAGGCGGTAAACTTCCGGCATTTGGAAGCGCCGATTCGCGTGCGCCGGAAAATTATACCGGCGGCAGTTTTATAACGTATTACGGAAAAGCGCGGCGGGGTAATACGGGCAGATAAAGCGGAAACTATACGCATAACAGCCGGCGGCGGTATGAGCAGCGCCTTTGCCGAAATTAAAGCCGCAGCCCAAAATAGGGCATAGCAGAAAAGTTTTTTGAATCAATGTTCCCTATCCGGCAGGGCGCGCGGGTGGAAGTAGTTCAATAAACGCAATTATCACCACTCAATGCTATCAATACTCATCGGCGCCGTGTTCATATCCATGCCGCCGGCCTGTCCGTTCTTGATGTGAATCACCCTGTCGGCCATTTGTGCAATAGCCGAATTGTGCGTAATAATGATGACCGTCTTACCCGTGCGGCGGCAGGTTTCTTGCAATATTTTTAGAATCAACTTTCCGGTAACGTAATCGAGCGCGCCGGTCGGCTCATCGCAGAGAAGGATTTTCGGGTTCTTCGCCAGCGCCCGCGCGATGGCGACCCGCTGCTGTTCGCCGCCGGAAAGCTGGGCGGGAAAGTTGTTCAGCCGGTCGGCAAGCCCTACGGACCTAAGGGTTTCCGCCGGATCATGCGGGTTTTTACATATTTCCGAGGCAAGCTCCACGTTCTCAAGCGCGGTGAGGTTTTGGATAAGATTGTAGAACTGAAACACAAAGCCCACATCGTCCCGCCGGTAATCGGTGAGCTGCCGTTCCTTCATGGCGCTGATAGAGACGCCGTCTAGGATGATGCTGCCGCTGTCGCAAGCATCCATGCCGCCGAGCATATTGAGCAGGGTTGTTTTGCCCGCGCCCGAAGGTCCCACAATCACGCAAAATTCGCCTTTTTCAATAATAAATCTCATATTGTCGACCGCAGTGATGCGGTTATTGCCCATCCGGTAGTATTTACAAACATCAATAAATTCAATGTACGCCATGCTGTATCGGCACCTAAACTTCCGCGCGCCCTACACGTTCGGCATCGCCGTCCGGCGTAAGACAATCCCGCAATGCCCTACATACCGTTTCCAAATCGTCGAACAGCAGGGCGGCTCGTCCGTCCAAATACGTTTCCCGGTCATTGACTATCACGATTTCGCCGCCGTGCGCCAGCGTTACGCGGGGCAGAGACGCGGCGGGATTCACCGTGAGGCTTGAGCCAAGTACGAGCATACGGTCCGCAATTTGGGCTTCGTCCTGGGCCTGTCTGAGCGCCTCTATGGGCAGGGCTTCGCCGAAAAAGGTGATGGCGGGCTTGAGCGCGCGGTTGCAGCGCGGGCAGCGGGGCATCCCGCCGCTTTTGACAATGGCGGCCGCTTCCTCAAAGCCCATGCGTACATCCGCGCAACGCAGACAGTAGTGTGCCGCGGGCGAGCCGTGTACCTCGATAACCCGCTTGCTGCCCGCCTTTTGATGAAGCAGATCGATGTTTTGCGTGATGACCGCCTTGAGAAGCCCGCGTTTTTCGAGTTCCGCCAGGGTTGTGTGGACAATAGAAGGCTCTTTTTCGTCAAGGTTGTAGATGAATCCCGCCGCGGCTTTGTAATAATAGCTCGCATCCTGTTCAAAATAGTCGATGTCAAACATCTTTTGCGCGTCTTCAGCGGTATCTTGAGCGGTGTACAAGCCGTTTTTGCCCCGAAAATCCCGTATGCCCGACAAGGTGCTTACGCCCGCGCCCGTAAAGGCGACGCAGTGCTTTGCCGAGGCGATTTTATCGAAAAGCGCGCGGAGCTTCTCTTCTATAGTATATTTGCCGCTCATGGTATGTCGCTGCTCACTTGTTCCAGAAACCTGTCGATGAGGAATTCCGTGTCCCGCGGTCCGGGGCAGCCTTCCGGATGAAACTGTACCGCGGAAAAGGGCGCGTTTATCGCGCGGATGCCTTCGATGGTGTTGTCGTTTGCGTTGAGGAACCACGGCTCCCAACCCTCCGGCAAAGTGTCGCCGCGCACAGCGTAGCCGTGATTCTGGCTCGTGATATAGCAGCGGTTGGTTCCCGCCTCAATGCAGGGCTGATTCTGCCCTCGGTGTCCATAGGGCAGTTTATACGTGTCCGCGCCCGCGGCGAGCGCCATGATCTGGTTGCCCAAACAGATGCCGAATATGGGCTTGCCCTTGTCAAAGGCGCGGCGGATGGACGCAATCGTTTTTCCACAGGCTTTTGGGTCCCCGGGTCCGTTCGACAAAAAAATGCCGTCATAGTCAATGCCGGTCAGATCGTGGTTCCACGGCAGCCTGATCACGTTTGCGCCGCGTTTGAGGATGCACCGCAGGATGTTCGCTTTTGCCCCGCAGTCGATGAGGGCTATGTTCGGCTGCCGCTTCGGCTTCCGCGCCCCGGACGCCGAAACCGGAGCGGCGTAGGTCTTTACCGTAGCCGGTGAAACATCGGCGACAGGATGCGGTATGATGCCCGAATCCATGGTTACATCACGGGCGCCTTCCACGAGAATTTTTCCCAGCATGACGCCGTGTTCCCGCAATCTGCACGTAAGCGCGCGTGTATCGATGCCGAAAATCCCCGGCACATTGTGCTTTTCAAGCCATGCGGAAAGCGTCGCCTCCGATGCGAAATGACTTGGCTTATCGCAGGCTTCTGAGACGACAAATCCCGCAACCTGTACCGTATCCGACTCAAAGTGCGCCGGTATGCCGAAATCATCGAAAAAAGGCTCGCCGGTTTTCGGCTGTACCGGCACGCCGTAATTACCCATGAGCGGGTAGGTGGCCACCAGTATCTGTCCGCGAAAGCTGGGGTCTGTCAGGGACTGGGGGTAGCCGGTCATTCCGGTGGTAAACACCACTTCTCCGGACTGAGAACGCGCCCTACCGAATGACCAGCCTGAGAATTCCGCCCCGTCTTCTAAAACGAGTTTCGCCGTTCTTAAATTCATACGAACATGGTAATGAAAAGAGATGAAATAGACAAGATCACGCCGCGTCAACCGGAAGACGCATCCAATCTTGAAAAATTCGCCTTGCGCCTTTTTTTCAGGTATGCTATACTTCGCCTATGATTGTGTCTATGTTGAAAGTAATTTTTGAGATTCCCGATGTTGATACCATCAAAGAAAAGCGCCGTATTGTACAATCGGTAAAGATGAAGTTGCAAAAGCGGTTTCATGTTTCCTCTTCCGAGGTAGAGTTGCAGGATTCGCTTTCGTTTTCAGAGATAGGCGCGGCAGTAGTGTCGAATTCAAAACAGTTCGGAGAGACCGTTATGCATAAAGCTTTTGCAATGATAGAGAATGAAATTCCTGTCCGTATTCACGATATGGCTATACATTCGGAGGAATTTTGATTTTTTTATCCGCTATAATGCGTATGCTTTTAAAAAGAAATAAAACTATGATTGCTGCGGCATTAGCAGGCGGCGTTTTCATGGTTTCCTGCACGGGTGTCCGGGCGGATATTGTTATACAAGCCGGAGGGTCCGGGACCATAACGATGGAGTATAGCGTATCCCAATTACTCGAGAATATAGGAAAATTGGATGGTAACGAGCGGTGGCTTACCGTTCCGGTGGGAGAGGCCGACTTCAGGCGTACCGTCGAGCGGCTCGATGGCGTCCGGTTGGTTTCCTTTGCATCGAGAGAGTCATCGCGGGGATCGGCGCCTGACGGTGCGTCCGCAATGATCATCCATAAGGTAAAACTCTCGTTTGATACTATTGATGCGCTGCTTGGGTTTCTTGACTCAATAGGCAGTCATACCGCTCTTGTTACTACAAATGGGAAAAACAGGCTGTCTCTTACTCTCACCCAAGAAAAGAGCGACATTGACCCCGATGTGCTTGCGCTTTTCGCGTCCGTATCCAGTGGGTACGAGTATACCGTGTCCGTGTCGGTTCCCTCGGAAGGTTCGCTGTCCCTGCTTGACGCTGACGGTAACCGGCTTGCCATAGCGGGCGCTGAAGTTAGGCAGGGCAACCCGCTTTTGTTCAGCGTTCCCATGGGAACGTTACTCTCCGTAAAAGAGGGCGTTATGATGGAGATCACCTGGTGATGAGCGTTTTCTGCCTCTTCTGGCTTCCGCTGTTTTTTCTCTTCTGGAGCGACCTTGTTCCATACGAAATCAATGTAAGCAGCATTCTTGCGGTTAGTCTGGGAAGTATTACCGCCATAGCGCGCTTTTTCTTCGGCGATTTTGTCGATGCCGGAGCATTCGGCCCGGAGCGGTGGATCGGCATCTTTGTTGACAGAGTGGCGCTTCCCGCGTTGCTGCCTCTGTTTATCTATGCGTTTTTTTTATTGTTCCGTATTGCAAAAGACCCGGCCGGTTTCGGGAGTTTTGCTCTACTCTGGCTTGTGCCTGCGGGGATTCTGCGAACCGTACAATGGAGCGTGGAAAACGATCCGGCGAAACTGGTGTTGATTCCCGTGCTGTGGACATCTATCACCGTTTGCGTTTCTTTTTTCATAAACCTCTGTATCAGGAAAAAAATATGGGTAATCATACCGTCGGTGTTAGGTATGATCGCGATTTCTCCGCTTGCCGCGACGGTCTACTGGGCATTTTTCTCCCAGAAAGCGGCTATGATACGCTATGGGTCTTTGGCAGGAACCCTCATCCTACTGGTAGCGGCGGTAGTCTGCTCATGGCGTTTCCGGCAATCCGCCGCCCGGGACGTAGTACACAAGGATGCCGTATGCAATACATAGACATGGTTTTTAGTATTGTGGGCAGCCTCGGTCTTTTCCTGTACGGAATGAAGGTGATGAGCGATGGTATTCAGCAGACTGCGGGCGAGCGTTTGCAGCGAGTACTGGCTTTTATGACCGGCAACCGCGTCGCGGGCGTCCTGACCGGTTTCGCGGTAACGGCGATCATTCAATCGTCTTCGGCAACCACGGTGATGGTGGTATCGTTTGTGAACGCGGGATTGCTCACCCTGAAACAGGCCATCGGCGTGATCATGGGCGCAAATATCGGAACAACCGTAACCGCTTGGATCGTGTCGCTCGTCGGTTTTTCTTTCAAGATTTCAGCCTTTGCCTTGCCTGCCGTGGGTATCGGTTTCATAATGACCGTGATCAAGTGGAAGCACAAAGACGTAGGCACGGTGTTTCTGGGTTTCGGGCTGCTTTTCATGGGACTTGATTTTCTTACCAAGTCGATGCCGGAATTTTCTGTTGAGCAGCTTGAAAGTATATCGTCCATTTCAAACTACGGCTTTTTGTCGATTCTGCTTGCGGTTGGAATAGGGACGGGCATTACGCTGCTTATCCATTCATCCAGCGCGTCAACCGCGATTATTATAACCATGGGTTTTCAAGGCTTAATTTCCTATGATTTTGCCGCGGGCATGATACTCGGCGCCAACATCGGCACCACTATCGACGCCGCGCTTGCGGCAATCGGCACTAAGACCGCGGCGCAGCGGGCGGCTTTGGTACATGTGCTTTTCAACGTGATGGGAACCGTATGGGCGCTTATTTTTTTTCACCCCCTGCTTGCACTGGTTAATAGCATCACGCCGGGATTCCCTGCCGGAGCCTCGCTTACTACGCATCTTGCCATGCTCCACACGGTTTTTAATCTGCTCAATACCCTTGTATTTCTGCCCTTTGTCGATCTGTTTGCCCGCGTTGTTTCGCTGATTATTAAAGCCAGAAACGAGCCGAAAGACCTCTATTTTGCGCATTATAAACTGGAGTACAAATCCGGTTCAATTCAGGATACGCCCGAGTTGAACATACTCCGCGCCGAAAAAGAAATTCGAGATATGGCTGCTCTTACCGCGCTGATGTACTCGAAAATCGGAAATGCGCTGCAAGCTTTTCATGTAGATGCGAAAGAAACCGATAAAGAAGAGGTGGTAAATTCGCTGGTAAAAGATTTGGTGGAACAGGAACGCTATGCGGATGAGATGCGTGAAGAATTGACGCACTTCTTGATTGAATGTACCAGACAGCAGCTTAGTCAGTATTCCGAAAAGAAAGTTTCGGTATTGTTGAGGATAACCGCTAGTCTTGAAGAAATGACCGACGATTGTTACGGCGCAAGCCTGCTTCTAGAACGGAGCGTTAAGAAAGACCTCATTTTCAGACATAAGGAGACGGAAGCTCTGACCGAATACTCCGGTATGGTGGAGAGCTTCCTTAATCTCGTTGAAAAACACTGGGGAAATTATGAGGGTGAGGCGGTCCGGCATGAAAGCGCGGAATTGGAAGCGCAGATCAACAAGATGCAGGGTAAATTACGGAAGCTCGGACGTAAGCGGATCGAATCCGGTGAGAATATTAAAACCGAGCTTCTTTTCATTGACCTAGTACGGCGTATCGAAAAGGTCGGGAATTATTGCTACAGTATTTCAGGCGCTCTTTCTATAATGAATAAGTAATGACGGCGGCGCTTCTCATACGGTACGTCTGATCTTGGGAATAACCGGTAGCGCCTTGAAAGCATAAGACTTACTACCTCATGTTACGCATGAGTTCGTTTTAGTTCGGAACACGGATAATCCTGTTCAAAGGTGAATTATCGGAGATCGAAATAGAACAATCGGAGTTCTAAATAGAATTATCGGAGCTCGAAATAGAACAATCGGCGTTCTGAGCAAGACTGTCGGGGATCTGAATAAAATAATCGGGGTTCGGAACACGGATAATTCTGTTCAAAGAGGGATTGCCGGACTTAGTACCGCATGGTATGCAAAAGCCAATGCAGCGCATGGCGCGCGTACTATGAGGCGGCAACCTTGTCTATAAGGTATAGGGGTATGATATGGACGAAACAACCGTACAGGTATTGTGGGGAGGGCGGCTTGTGGAAAAGCCTGAAACGCAGGCATTTGCCTTTCAAGCCTCCATTGCCGTGGATAACCGGCTTGCCCAGGATGATATACAAGGCAGCCGTGTTCATGCCGCAATGCTTGAAAAACAGGGCGTCATCCCGCCTGATACTGCGGCAGCATTGGATAAAGAGCTGCTTGCCATTGCCGAAGAACTTGAAAACGGTTCTCTTCACATAGACCTGTCCGCTGAAGATATTCATTCCTTTATCGAAGGCGAACTCACGAAGCGTTTAGGCGATGCGGGACGCATGGTTCATGCGGGACGAAGCCGCAACGATCAGGTTGCCGTTGATTTCAGGCTCTACCTCAAGCGAACGATTCCGGTCTTGTGCGGTGAAATACAAGAAGCAGTTGCCGTGATCCTTGATAAGGCGGCATACTACGCCGAAGCCGTCATGCCGGGGTACACCCACCTCCAGCGGGCGCAGCCGGTTACGCTTGGCTATCACCTTGTAGCGTGGGCGTGCGGACTTAAACGGGATAGAGCGCGTTTCCTTGACGCCCTTGATCGGCTTGACGAATGTCCCCTCGGAGCAGGCGCGCTTGCAGGCTCCGGTCTGCCTTTAGATCGCGTCGTAACTGCAAAAAATCTCGGCTTCAAAAGACCAACGCTCAATGCCATGGACTCGGTTGCCGATCGGGATTTTGTCCTTGAATTGGCGTCCGCTGTTGCCATTACCCAAACGCACCTGTCGCGTTTTTGCGAAGATATTGTGATATGGTCAAGCGAGGAGTTCAAATTTATCGAGTTATCCGAAATGTGGAGCACGGGATCCTCGATCATGCCCCAAAAGAAAAATCCCGATTTTGCGGAGCTTATTCGAGGTAAAGCAGGACGGACAACCGGTAATCTCGTTACGCTGCTCACCGTGGTAAAGGGCTTACCTTATGCTTACAACAAGGATCTGCAGGAGGACAAGGAGGCGCTTTTCGACAGCCTTGACACTGCAGCCCTGTGCTTGCGTATATTCCGGGGTATGCTCGGTGCGGCGGCGTTCAACACGGAACGCATGGCGGACGCCTGTAACGGCGGTTTTCTGGAAGCCACCGATGCTGCGGATTATTTGGTACGTAAAAGACTACCCTTCAGAAAGGCTCATGAAGCCGCCGCCCTTGTAGTACGCGACTGCATAGAAGCGGGACAGCGTTCCATTGCGGAGCGTACTCTGGAACAACTGAAAGAACGCTCTCCGCTTTTTGATGCTGATGTATATGATGTACTTACGCCCTTTGCCTGTGTCCGTGCGCGGAGAACGCATGGCGGCACCTCTCCTGATGAAGTACGGCGACAGATTGCGGAATTGAGTGAAACGATCGATTGAAAGCCCCCGGCGGCCGGAAGCAGCCAAGTAACTAAAAAGAGGCGGGGCTTCTTCGTATAAGATTAAGACCCTGCTGCCCATCTACGGGGTTCCACTCCCACTTTTCACTAACGTATTTCAAAGCAGATGATTTAGGATTCCTCATAGTTTAGACGGTGTTGGGAAAGGTTGAAATACCGGATGGAGAAAGGTGAGATAAAGGAGGAGAGAAAAGGTATATGGAAGGAAACAAGCGTATGTATCCGATAAGGGAAAGTATTTAATGAGAGGGGTTTTGCCAATCATAGAAGGGAATTACATCTGGAAAGGACATCCGCCCAAAGTATAGCATTACAAGACGTTGTGCGGAATACCGTATATATTGAGAAACGGTTGCCCGTGGCGGGATTTGCCGGAAGAATAGGGCTATCGGCAAGTGATATACGAGCGGATTTCATGGGGGGAGCGAACGAGGATTATGGGCAAAGATACCGATAAGCCTGAAGGAGGGAAGTCATACGCGACGGCGGGAGTATGAAAGACCATCGGCACGGAGGAGGACAAAAAAGGTGGCGGCAGACAAAAAGGAAGATGTGGGCAGGGATAAGCCATAGTAGGATGTGTGGTGATAGCAGAGCGAGGGTATGACGGCGATGAGTTTCGGCGGCAAATGGAGGGAACAATAACGCCGGAGTAATACCCGGACGAAGGAACAAGAAAGAAGGAATAGTCTATGATGAAGAGAAGTATAAGAAATGAGGCGTGATAGAGAGGATATTTGAGAAACAGAAAGAAAACCGCGGGCCGGCTATGCGTTATGAGAAATCAGACGTATACTTTTTAGGCTTTATTCGCATTACCTTCCTTAAACTCCTCCTTTCCTAACAGTACTTCTGCTAACCGGCGCGGCGAAAAAGTTGGAGCTTGCCCGATGATGATTGTGTCCACTTGTTGAGAAAGCGATGTCAATGCATATCACGCGATTATCAAAGCACTGCTCTCAAGATAAGTGAGTATTACATCTATTTCCCCATTTCGAGGATACGCCCACCAAATCTGATTCTCATTTAGCGTGAGCTCGACAGAGTAAAAAACTCCTACTCGTATCTGGTGCATACTAGACACTATTAGCAAAGGAGAATCTTAAGAAACGCAATAAAAATAAAAATAAAGCCTAAAAAGGTTATGTCCATTTCTCATACCGGACAGTCAGCCGTCGGTTCTCTTTCAGCTTTCCTTTAAGCCCCGCAGAGAAAATGTCCACAATCAGTGAGCCGGGAGTCCTTGCCGGAAGGCAACGGGGATACTAAATATCCTTTTCCGGGCACTCAACAAATCCGGCATCAATGAGCGCAACTAACGCCAGTAAGCCGCCCCAGGTGAGGAATTTGTCACTGTTACGGACATCGCAGCCTTCGCCGGTATCGCCATTGTAATTTTCGTGGACATGCCCTTTCTCAAGCCATTCTTTTAATAAAAGCGCCTTACTTTTTTCGGCGAGAATCTTACGTGCTTTTATAACACTGGTACAACCATTTTTTTCCGCTTGGCGAAAAGCCGCATAAAGAAGGTAATTGTGAGGAGGCCAGATACGTCCACGCCAGTAATCCTGATCGTGATAACCGGAATCGTTACGGGCAATTGCGGGGATCATCCATTCACCGTAAAATTCATCGGGATTAAAAAAATGTTCACGGATCATCCGTTCCGCATGATCCGATGATACCTTATCGGAAAAGAAAGCAAAAAAATTAGTCGGACCTATACGTTTGCTCATTTCCCCCGTATCGGTACGCTTGTTGAGGTAAAACCCAAAATCCTCATCCCACATCTCTTCCAAACCTTTTTTAGAAAGTGATCCCCGTTCCAGCAGTTCCTTCGACTCATTTCGCCCAATAAGCTCTGCAAGAACCGCCAGAGCTTCACAATCCATGATGTACATTCCCGTAAGTCCCACATCGGCAAGGCACATGATATGTTTTTCATTATCGAAAGGTATACCGTCGTATAAAGGGGAGTTATCCATACCTGATTCAAGGGAACCGCCGATAGTATCACCCACATGGGTTATTTCCCAGAAACCTCCAGCTACCGGTGTAAAGGGATCGGAACCCCAACAAAGCTGACCGTTTTCAAGCCTACGATGAGCGGCAAACCACCGGTTCCAGTCTAAAAGATCATCAAACAGATATTCTACCAGGGTTTTATCTCGATATTTACGATAAATTTCCCTTACCGCAAAAGAACCAACCGGCGGCTGGGAGCGATCGCGACTTTTGTAGTTATCCGAAGCAGCATAGTTAGGAATAAACCCGGATTCAGTTTTTTCATGTGTGATGGTAATCGGGTTGGAATACGCCAAATTCCGGTCATCAAGCCCATCCATACCCGCTGCTGCAAGTATACCGGCAAAGTAGGTATCCCAATCGAAAATGACATATCCACCCCAGTTTATATTCCATAACCGAGAAACAGGGGTACATACCCGAGCTTTCTCAGGCTCATAGATAGTATTCCATGCTTGACAGGTACGCATCGCGTTAAAAACTTCCGCTAGATCGCCGTATTTTGCGATCTGTTCAAGAAGCGCTTTCTTCTGCCTTTCCATGAGCACTTTGCAATCGAAGGTATTGATTATTACATCAGTTGAAATAACCACCGGAACGGACAACTCAAGGGCTATATAAGGGTTAGTAAGCCAGGTATTCATCTGTTTAACCCGTTTTCCGTCGGTATGGACTTCAAGCACAGTTTCAGGGGTTACGGCAAGGAGGTGTCCATCTTCCAGTTTTGTATACCCACTCCGATTCCAAAGAATAGCGAGGGAAACTAAAACTTGTACCGGCTTAGCCACGCCTTTTATCGGTGTAACCAGAATGTACTGACACCCTTTAACCACGGCACTTTGTATAAGAATTTCATGCCCGCTTTGATACAATGTAAGTTCCGTATAGGACCCGTCATAACTGCGCGGCCCCGGGTGTATAACTTCGTCATCTTCGCCAAAGCGCCCAATTAACGGTTCTCGTAAAATTTTAGGCGCATTAAAGAATTTAAAAGCGAGATTTATAGCGATGGCTTCAGGCATTTTGACATGGCAAGTAACACTGTTGTTATACCATGTATTAAAGCCCCGAGCTGGTGTTGCAATATCTTTCATTTTTATACTCCTTTATCCTTTTAATCCTGAAAAGGTTATTCCTTCAATAAAATAACGCTGCGCCACAAAAAATATGCCTATCATCGGCAAGACCGCCAATGCCGCAGCTGCCATCATCAGATTCATTTGACTAGTATACTGACCGATAAATACCTGTAACCCAAGCGCCACGGTACGAATATTCTGTTTGTCAAGATAAAGCAGCGGTCCCATAAAATCGTTCCATGTACTCATGAAAGTAAAAACTCCAACCGAACAAAGCGCAGGTTTTGCCATAGGTACAAGGATACGTGCATAAATAGTAAGGTAATTTGCACCGTCCACCAGCGCCGCTTCATCGTAGTCTTTTGGGATTGCCATATAAAACTGACGGATCAAAAAAACATTAAAGGCATGTCCAAAAAAACTTGGTAACATAAGCGGGAAAAAGGTGTTATAAGCGCCTACCACCTTCCAGCCGACAAACTGAGGAATCATTAAAACCGTATAGGGAAGCATCATAGTGGAAAGAAGAAGCGCAAACCAGGTATCTCTGCCCTTAAATTTAAGCCTCGCAAAACCAAAAGCGATGAAACTGCCGGATAGAATACAACCTGTCACATTAACCACAACAAGAAAAAAACTATTACGAAAATAAATACCAAAGGGAGCAGCCTTAAGCGCCCTGGTAAAATTGTCAAAATTAAAACGCGATGGCAGCCAGCGGACGGGCATAGTCATAAGTTCCCGTTGTGTCATAAAGGCACTGCGGACAAGCCAAATAAAAGGGAATATCATAAAAATTGATATAATACAGAGAATAACAAGGGTTAATATTTTACCGATTTTATTTGTTTTCATAAAAGACCCACTTGCCAGAACTTCGGAACACAATCACCGTAAGTACGGCTATTACGAGAAATAAAATCCACGACATCGCCGATGCATAACCCATGTGTTGAAATTTAAATGCCGTTCTGTACAAGAGCATGGTATATACAAGACTTGCATTGTTAGGTCCGCCTTGTCCATTGGTAATAATGTACACCTGTGTAAAGGTCTGCATCGCATTAATAATCGCCATTATCGTATTAAAAAAGATAATCGGCGTCATAAGCGGAATAGTGATACGAAAGAAGCGCTGAAATACATTTGCTCCGTCCAAATCCGCTGCCTCATACAATTCTCTTGATATTCCCTGAAGCCCCGCGAGATAGATAACCACGGTGTTCCCCGCCGCCCATACAGACATAACGGCAAGACCTGGAATAACACCTTCCTCACTATAAATAAAATTTTGTGGCGGCAAGGAAAATACGCGTAAAATAGAATTAAGCAAGCCAAACATCGGATCAAATACGAACATCCAGATAGCGGCAGAAGCCACCGCCGGTACTATGGACGGAATATAAAAAATTGTCCTAAAGATAGAAATTCCTTTTACACCCATATTGAGAAGAACCGCTAAAAGAAAGGTAATAATCGTTATCAAAGGAACCGAAAGAAAGGTATAATAAAGCGTAACCATGAGGGAATGTCCGGTAATCGGTTCTTTCCACATCTGAATGTAGTTTTCAAAGCCGATAAAACGAGGGATTGTAATTACGTCCCATTCGGTAAAGCTTATGATAAGACTAAAAAGCATGGGTCCAAAATTAAAAAGAAAAAGCCCGATAATGCAAGGCGCGATAAAAATATAACCCCATTTAAGTTGGTTTTTCTCAATTGAATTTATTTTCATGATTCCTTTAAAATCCCCGCCGGAGAAACGGCGGGGAGAACACAGTTACTTCCAAACTCCCTGGAATTTACCGAGCAACCGTGTGGTTAGATTGGCCATGGCGTCAGCCGTAGTTTCAGAACCCAACCAAACCTTGTCAAATTCAGGAACGATGATCTGATCGGCAATCTCCGCCCAGTTTTTCACCGTTACATTTTCTCCGAGCCGCGAAGCTTCCTGAAGTATGGCTCCGGCGACCTTCGACATAGCGGGATTGGTGACGGATATCCATACCTCCCGTTTTGCCGAATCGTTAAGGGTTGCACTAGTTGTCGGTAACCCGCCGGGCAGGGCGATATTATGTTTTTTTGATGTTTGTACCCAATTATCAAAATTAGCCATCCAGTGGAAGAATTCAAATGCTTCCTGAGAAGCGCCTGTTCTCATTTGAAAACCCGAAGCCCATGTCATATTACCACCTTTACCGGTAAAACTCGGAATTTGAGCTATACCTACATCGAATTTTTCGTTTATAAATTCGCCCGACATAAAAGTCCCACCTATGAACATCCCGAGTTGACCATTCATTAGCAAGGTTGGAAAATTAGTAAATGCACTGCCCTGTGCCATTGCGTGGGTCGGCGCCACTTTGTCAACCAAGGACAGATTGGCGATACTTTGGATAATGTTAGTCCCCGCGGGCTTTGACATTTCCAGCCTCGTCCCATTGGCGTCTACGATGCTTGTCTGGGCGCCGTACAACAATGCACCCCAGTAGAGCCAGTTTGTCGGCATTAAGGTTCCCCATTGAACAACATTTTGATAATTGAAACCTGCCTCTTCCGGTCCTCTACCGCTTGAATCTTTTGTCAGTTTTCTTGCGGCATCAACGAACTGTTGCCAGGTCCATGGGCTGGTTACACTCTCGGGCGGAAAGTCTACCCCTGCTTTAGTGAATAACTCTTTATTATAATAGAGCACTATAGTTGCTGGATTTGATCCGACGCCCCATAACTTACCACCGGTTGTAAATAGGTATTGCGGTAAAAAATACCTGCGGTACTCTATTCCTGCCCGCTGATAATATGGCGCCAGATCAGCGCCGACGCCTTTTTCTCCCCATTCGTTGATGAGGAATTCATTTAGGAGATAGACATCCGGCGTATTACCTGCTGCGATCATCGTATTGATTTTGCTGTGAAAGTCGTTGTAAGGTACGTATGTCTGTTCAATATGGATATTGGGGTGCGAAGCCTCAAAATCCGCCACAAGCGCCTCGCCGAAAATCTTCTCGGCGTCGCCCCACCAGGTAAAGAAATTTACCGTAGTTTTCCCTTCGGTGTTCGCCTTCTGTCCGCTAGCGAAGACCTGTCCTATACCGAGGACAATACACATAAAAAATAAAACCGTCTTTTTCATAATGCCTCCAAAGCTATATAAGTTAGATAGTAGTATAGGTCATGGAACTTCGGTACCGTTAGTAAAATTTCATCTTTTTATTTGGATTCTTTTTACTATTTTTCAGTCCGGTATGGTTTTTGGTATAGATAAAAATATTTTCGTCCCATATACCTGATTAGACTCTATAAAAAAAGACATAGTCTCTCCATATTCCAGATAGAGCCTTTGATAAACATTTGGTATACCACCGATATGAACGCTTTCCAAAGGGATGCCTTTGCGAATGTTTTCAAGGATCCCCTCAATTTGAGCAAGCTGATCAGGGTTTATTCCTTTCCCATTATCCATTATGGAAATAGTTAGTTTCGTATCGGTATTTTTTGCGGATATGACCAGGCGGCAGTCCGCGGGCCGATCCCGAAGCCCGTGTAATACCGCATTCTCTACGAGGGGTTGCAGTATCATTTTTAATATTTCCATACCCATTGAATCTTCGGAGATATCCCACACAACAGATAATTTATTGTTTGATTGACAGCATATCTCAAGATATTGCTTTACATATTCATATTCTTCCCTAACCGCGACCCATTTACGATTCATCAAATTATAATGGTACATCTTGCCAAGCAATTCACAGACCCTCACCGCTTCATTGTTATGTCCATCAAAGATAAATCCGTTGATTATCTCAAGGGTGTTATACAAAAAATGAGGATTAACTCTCTGTTGGAGAATGTTCAATTCCGCATCACGTTTGAGTTTTTCCATCTCCCTGTTTTTTCTTAAGAGTTCAAGAAGAGAATCCGACATTTCATTATAGCCGTCTATAAGTTCGCCAATTTCATCATAGTAGTGATTCATCAGTCTTACATTAAAATTGTTATTGTGAATGGCAAACATTGCGTTTTTACATTCTACGATGGGCATGGTAAGATACTGTGAGAATTTTAAATTAATGAAGATAAATATAGCGATGATAGGAATTAAAAGCAAGAAGAAAAAATACCACCTATCGAGCTTCTCAAAAGGATTACGCGGTATCCGGGCGTAAAAATCAATGGAGAGATTTCCATCCAATAAAGGTCCTGAAAAAGAGAGCGCTTTTCCATACGAACTATTTTCGCCGTCCGGGATATCTGAATAGATGGTGTTACCATTTTTATCCCGTACTTCTATCCATCCTATCGTATTGATCTCTTCAGAAATACCGGCAGAGAAATTATCCGGGGTAACATTAATCACAAGATAACCCAGAAGCATAAAGTTATAATAACTGACAACAGGATAATAAAAGCTTACAGACCATGTATCATTAAGATTACGAAATAGCTCGCTTTTACCGTATTCAATATACTTTTTATTTCCGATCAATTCGTCAAACCACGGCTGCTTCTGTATGTCGTAGTGAGCATCATAATACAGTGCATTATTACTCCATATCATGGCGCTTTGAGAAATCAAAACAAAAGATATATTCTCGTTTGCCCAGGCAAGATTGGAAAGAAAATGAGACGCGTTCCGCTGAAATTGTACAAATTCAATCGGAGACGCGTTTTTATCGGTTACCATGAGTTGTTGAACCCAATTGCTGTACATCACCGTGTATGCAATATAATCAAGGTTCTGTATATAGAAGACGATTTTATTATTTATATTGCCATAGTTTTCCCGAAGCCGGCGTTCAGCTTCGTTCTTGTTTTGTATATGGATTGTTATGCCAAAAATAATAAAACAGAAAGCCAGCACGATGGAGACGGTTAAAAAATTAATGAGTGCAATCTTGTTTTTAAGGTTCAGCCGCATAAAATATTTCGTAATTATCCCCCGATGTATACCTGCATGGAAACGAGGCGGCAAGGCAGATCAGACCTTCCGGTACCAATCCCGCGGCCGATGCGGTATGGTCGATTTAAGTCTAGCATTGATATCAATTCACGTCTAGCATTGAAGTCAATTCAAAATTAGTACGGTAGGTCAGTCCGCCTTGAGGAAAAAAGTTTTCCTCTTGAGGAAAAAGATTTTCCCACGGAGGAAAAAACTTTCCCCGCGGAGGAAAAAAGTTTTCCCATGGAGGAAAAAAGTTCCTGATCTGCCGTATACGATTAAACGGGCGGTAGAGTATGAGGGCCGGCCGGGGGGACCAAAACGGGCTCCCCGCGATGGACCGCGGGGAGTCGAAACCATTTGGACCGGGCTTCAAAAACTTTATACGCTTTTAGACCGCCGCGAGTTATTCGATTTTATGGGTCAAGTTTAGGGCAAGCCCTGCGGTTGTTTATTTATC
>JAITAN010000060.1 GCA_031284105.1 Treponema sp.
CGCGGGAAGTCCAACAAGGGCCAGGCGGGCTACAGCATACCGGTTCCAACGAAAATGCGGCGTGCGCGCCTTCTCTTGCGGCCCGCGGTACTATGCGCCGCTCCTCCCATAGCGCCCCCGGTGCGCTTCACGTATCCGTCCGCTCGTGTCTGCTAGGCTTTCTTACAAGCCGCGCATACCACCCGCTTCGACCGGCCCCCAACTCCCCCGCCGTCTTCTTAACGGGGTACCGTCCTTGATGCCGCCGCATGAACGGGTACGCCGCTGCCGGGGATTCCCTGCCGTGAAGACGGCCATCGCTTTTTTTAGGATTTCATTCGTCTCCCTCAGGCCGGCATTTTCTTTTCGCGGGCGAGCCGTCTCTTCATCCCGCGCGTTTCCTCTACCGGTGAAAGCTTTCATCGGGCCCATTTCATTCCGCTTCATCTCCCGCATCCATCGTGCCGGCATGTCCCGATTTATGCCGAGGTCTTGGGCAATCTCCTGCCGCTTCCGGTTTGCGTTCCGGGCCGGTTCCACGGCCCGTTCCTTAAACGCTTTCGTAAAAACGCTTCTTTCTCCCGTGATGCTTCCTTCTTTGAGCATAGGCGTACCTTCCTGTCCTTTCAAGCGGGGGAGGTTCAAACAGGCTCCCTGTTGACTTGAACGGGTTCCCTGTTGTCTTGAATGAGTTTCCGTTTGACTTAAACGGATTCCCTTTTGACTTGAACGAGTTCCCTGCGGAGTTACAAATTCCCCCCACGTCGCCACACAAGAGCATTACTTTTGTGTTCAGGGCGGCGCGTGAATTACATTCGCAATTAGTCATTCTCGTATACCCGCGAGGCGCCGCGGGGGCTTCTCAATGGGTCTCTTGACGGGTTATACGTCAGGGGATAATTACAAAAGAAGTTTGATTCGGCCTTATCCAGAATACTCATGCCCGCCATGTTCCATTCTTTGCGAAGTTTCGCTCCCTGCTGCGGTTTCGCTGCAACCGTGTGTTTTTCCGGTCAAAGTTTTCCGTTCGGCTGTTGAATACACGCCCTTGAGGTCTGCCAAGAAGTCCGTTTGAGTATAAAGCGAAAGAACCGCGGTATGCCGGACGGTTTATCCGTCAAGCGAGGCATACCGGTGTGAGCGTTGCGGTGTGGAGATTGACCCGTGATGAGAACTCGGCTATACATACGCTATAAACTTCGGACCGCTACCCTGAAAAAGTCTGAAAGAGCGAGTAGGTTTGAGTCGTTTTAGATTACGCTTGCAAAATACCGCCCGAGCGTCTATACTATAACAATCTATGAAAAACAACGTTCTTCTCTATTCACTCTTTTTTCTATTGTTTCTGTTTCTTGCCGCTTGTACCCGCACGGAGCCGGAACTCTCGTATGCCGTTATGCAGCTTGTGTATGTGCAGGAGAGCGGCGTTGTAAAAGAGCGGTTTTCTTTTTTTGTTATCGCAAATGATGAAGACGGCATAGAAAACCTTGCCGATCTCTATTTGTACCATGACCATGAAGGGCTGCGCTGGCATATTTCGGAACGGGATTGGCTATCCGTTCAACAGGATAACAACACATGGCTGGGGAGCAGGAGTATTGCTATGATTGATGACGAACCGCTGCCCCGGGGGTTGTACCGTGCGGTACTGGTAAACAAAGCCGGTGAAGAGGCCGCGCGTACCATCGCCTTTGATCCTCCGGTTCTGCCGCGTTTTCCCTTCCCTTCGCTGGCCGTCGCCGATGGAACGTATACGATTGAGTCGCAATATCCGGTGAATTATCTTCTCGGTTATGACGAGCAGGGGAATTACGTTCAGACCGTACGGCTACCCACCCTACAGGGAACCGTTGCGGACGCGAAATTCAACGCGAAGGTCAAATCCGCGGCATTATGGGCGGAAGATCAGCTTTACGCGACATCGGCGCTTACGGACGCGCAGCTCGTGCAGTAGGCGGCCGCGGCGCGCGCCGGCGCAGGTGAAACGCCCGTTATAGCGGCGCAGCGTCCGTTGCGCCTTCCAAATAAACCCTACCGGACGCCGTCGCGCTTCAGATGAGCGCGCGGATCGAAACAAATAATAAAAAGCGTGAATGACCGCTTCCCGCCGCGTATCGCCGCTACGGGGCCGCGGCGACAGTTAGTTTATAAAACAAGGAATACCAGCGTCCGTCTTTTTTAATGCCCCTTACAACGGTGTAATCGGCCGGCGTGGAGGGCGCTTGAAAAGAAATAGGGCTTTCTGATCCGGTCTTTTCACCGTTTTTCGGTATAGCGCCGTTTCTATCAAAAATATAGATTTTCCACGATCCTTCCAAATCATTCGAGATGGTTATTTGATTTATTATTTCGTCAGGCGAAGCGGTTAGCTGTTTAAGCTCGTCAATTGGAGGCTCCATAAGCGCAATATCAAAACGATCCGATCTGTCTCCTATGGTAACGGTTATGATTTGAATCCCATGTTTTTTAGAATCAAAACCGGAAACATAAGAGGGGTTTATTTCTTGATCGAGTTTGGCATCAACGCCGGGTCCCCTATAATAGATATGTACCGAAGCGCCCGTTAAATTCAGGCTTTCTCCCAGCCGATACAACCGTTTGGTTGGAGGGGTAACCGTTATTGCGATTATATCGTCAGGGTCTAATGTCCCGGGCATATCGTAGAATGGGTTTGAACAACTTACCGCTGCCGGAGCGCCGATTAGACACAATGCACATATAATGAGAAGAAAACGGTTCTTTCTTACAGGTTTCATCAGCCTCTCCTAAAACCGGCACCCGAATTTCATTCCCCCTCCAAAAAGAAACGGGTATCCGCTCTTGATGAAGGGTTCCACAAAATAGTCGCCGCTTTGAAACGGGAACCGGAAGCCAAACGTGAGTCCGCCCAAAAACAAAGGGGTAACGTCTCTATCGAAAAACCCTATGATGGTACTAATCCCAATATCGCCTTGCACAAAGAACCCCCCGTCTTTTACATCAAGAAACACGGCCTTTTTAAGGAAAGGAATGGCAGCGAGCGGCGGATACCAGCGGACAAAAATCTCCGGTTCAATAGCGGTAAATTGCTTGAAATCATCGCTAATGGTAAGGGCGCTTCCTATAATGACGTGTTTGAAAAACTGGATATCTACGCCGATGGAACGCCCGAAAGCCCAGCCTTTGTCGGAACTCATGTTCCCTTCAACCCCGAAGCCGAGATTCACGTCATTTTTCTCAGCCCGCAGAGGGACAAGGAAGAGCGAAAAGAAGATCATATAAACAACAACAAATTTTTTCATGGTTTCTAATTATAATTATAGAGTATTTTTACAATCAAATAAAGGGGGGGTTCTTCTTTCTTGCTTAAAAATAGAGAAAATCACTCATACCGCCGCGTCTCCGCGCCGCATGTCCGGTATGAAACCGAATGAGCGGATGCGCCCTTCCATACACAGGCGGCACTCGGCGGCTTCGTCTCCGGTGCAGATTTTGTTGTCGTAAAGCGAATAGTGTTTACGTACGGCTTTCGGCGAAAGGTTCGGCATGACTACATTTGCGCCCGCCATAAGCCCCCGCTCCCTGCCTTGACTCGAAATGGTACCGAGCGCGGTGGTTGCGGGGATCAGGGCTTTCGGTAGGAGGATACGGCTTAACGCGACCATGCGGAGGGTCTGCTCCAGACTGCCTTGAGCTTCTTCGCCGAAAGGCGTTCCTGCGGCCGGAATGAAGGGACCAATGCCCACCATTGCCGGTTTGAGTTCCTCCAGAAAGCGGAGGTCTTCGAGCAGGGTTTCCGGCGTCTGAAAAGGCGTTCCCACCATGAATCCCGCGCCTACCTGATAGCCGATTTCCTTCAAGGTAAAGAGGCACTGTTTACGGTGTGCAAGGCTCATGGACGCGGGGTGCATGGCGGCATAATGCGCATTATCTGCGGTTTCATGGCGTAAAAGGTACCGGTTCGCGCCCGCTTCAAAAAACATCTCGTAACTTTTTCGTTCCTTTTCGCCTATGGAAAGCGTTATGGCGTGGTTCGGGTATTCCCGGCGGATCGCCGTAACTATTTCAACAATGCGTTCGTCCGTGAAAAAAGGATCTTCCCCGCCTTGCAGGACAAAGGTTTTATACCCAAGTATGTTTCCCAGTGTACAGCACTGTAAAATTTGTTCCACAGAGAGCCGGTAGCGGCCTACGTTTTTGTTGCTTGCCCGTATGCCGCAGTAGAAGCAGTCGTTCTTGCAGTAGTTGGTAAACTCAATGAGTCCCCGAAAGTACACCGCATTACCGTAGTACCGCTCGCGTACCTTCCGCGCCTCGGCGAAAAGGGCTTCGGCCTCATCGGGATCGCGTGTGGTGATGTAGTGTAAAAGCTCTGTATCCGTCATATTAATTCATGTTACGTGTCATGCGTTGCATACCATGAGGGCACTAAATCCGGCAATCCCTCTTTCTGAACAGAACGGGTTCTATTTAGAGCTCCGGTAATTCTATTCTGAACAGAACGAGTTCTATTCCGAGCCCTGATGGTTCCCCTCCAAACAGAACGAGTTCTATTCCAAGCCCCGATGGTTCCCTTCTGAACAGAACGAGTTCTATTCAGAGCTCCGATGGTTCTATTCAGAGCTCCGGTAATTCTATTCTGAACAGAACGGGTTCTATTCCAAGCCCCAATAGTTCCCTTCTGAACAGAACGAGTTCTACTCGGCGCTCCGATGGTTCCCTTCTGAACAGAACGGGTTCTGTTCCAAGCCCCGATGGTTCTATTCAGAGATCCGGTAGTTCTATTCTGAACAGAACGAGTTCTATTTAGAGCTCCGGTAATTCTATTCTGAGCTCCGATGGTTCCCTTCTGAACAGAATTAATCTGTTTCCCTATCTGAATCAGCGGGCTTGGAGGGACATTCGGCTCGGGTGATGCGGAAAGGCTAAAAACAAATTTCCGGCATTTTAACTCATTATGCTCCATACGGAGACGGCGGCATTTGCGTAACATGAGATATTAAATATAAAAATCCCTGCCGCCCCGCCGTATCTTTTCCACATTTTCAACCGTACGGGAGCGTATCTTCTCGTTCATTATAACCGGAATTTCCCGCGCAATGGCAGCGTCCGCCTTTGTCTTGAACTCCTCGTCGCCATAGTCGATGGCGTATTCGGCAAGGGTGGTAAGCGCGTTGGGCAGGCATACGTTTTTGATCTGCCCGGATTTGGCAAGGCTCATAAACCGGTCGCCCGTGCGTCCCATGCGGTAACAGGCCGTACAGAAACTGGGAATGTACCCGTCGTCCATAAGCTCTTTTATAATGGAGAGCGCGGGGCGCTCGTCATTCACGAAAAATTGAGGGTTCACTTCCTCGCCCCGCCGCCGTTTGGCATAGCCGCCCACTTCGGTGCTCGACCCCGCGCTGATTTGGGAAATGCCGAGTTTCAAGAGCCGCTTCCTCATGTCATGGTTTTCCCGCGTTGAAAGGATCATGCCGGTAAAGGGAACCGCTATCCTGATGACCGCGACTATTTTCGCAAAGGTCTCGTCATCGACAAGGTTCGGGAACTTGCCAAGGTCTACGCCCACGCCCGGACACAAACGCGGCACGGAAATGGTGTGGAACCCGACGCCGAACCGCTCTTCAAGGTGTTCGTTGTGGATCATAAGCCCTAGCACCTCAAAGAAGGGATCGGCTAAGCCGAACAGTACGCCGCCGCCCACATCGTCTATGCCCGCTTCATGGGCGCGGTCAAAAGCCGTGAGGTGGTAGGCGTAGTCGCGTTTTGGACCCGCGGTATGCACCTTCTCGTAGGCGGGCTGATGATAGGTTTCCTGAAAAAGAATATAGGTGCCAATGCCCACTTCCTTGAGTTTCCGGTAATTTTCAACCGTGGTCGGCGCGATATTCACATTCACGCGCCGGATTTCGCCGTTTTCAAACTTCATGGCGTAAATGGTCTTCATGCACTCCACAATGTAGTCAATCGGGCAAATCGCGTCATGTTCGCCCGCTTCGAGCGCGAGCCGCTTGTGTCCCATCGCTTCAAGCAGCCGCACCTCTTCCCGCACTTCTTCCTGCGTGAGAATTTGTCTGTTGAACTGATGGTCGTAGTTATACGTACAATACGCGCATTTGTTCACGCAATGGTCGCTTACATAGAGCGGCGCGAACAGAACGATGCGGTTTCCGTAGATATGCCGCTTGATGTTCCATGCGATGGCGTTTATCCGCTCAAGGTGCGCGGGGTTTTCGCTCGCCAGAAGCGCGGCAATTTCGCGGTGATTCAAGCCTTCAAACCGCTCCGCCTTGTCAAGAGACCGGTTGATCTCCGCTTCATCCGTGTGTTTCGCCTCGGCCAAGAGGTTTTCTATGTAGTCTTTATCGATAAATGTTTTTTCCATCTTTTCCATCTTTTCCATCTTTTCCATAGTGCGCTCATTTACCTCCGCCGGAGACAGCCGTTTTTACGGCAACGCCCGGAATGTTTCCCAATTTGCCGGTAAGCGCGTTGATGTCGTCCAAGTCCGCTTGAACCGTAATGGAAATAACCGCGATGTTTTCATCCTCAAAGGGTATGCCCATGCGCCCCCTGACAATGCCTTTGTACGTTGAAACCACGTCGTTAAACGCCTTCTGCGTACGCGCCGGATCGTCCAGCACCGCGCCGACAACCGCTATTCTTTTCATACTTCCTCCTAACCTAGTAAACCTCCCCGTCCTGAATGGCGGGATAGTAGACCCCACTGTGAATAAAAAAAAGCCCTCGATAGGGATCGAGGGCGCGGTGTACGGAAACATCAAGCCCTCGTTAAACCAGAACCTATCTTTGCTCACAAGGTATTTTTATTATAGTAAAATGATTCCTTTTTGTAAAGGGAGGATCTTTTCAATATGAGCGTTTCAATCTCTATTGTTCAAATTTCCAAAAGGCGCGGCGTGTAGGCTCTAGAGCTTTTCCCAAAACTGTCGCTTTGCGCGTTTTGGGAAAGAAATTATCACGTACGGGGTAAGGCGCAATTTCGCATAATGCTCCGGCTGTATATGGCGGTTTTTCGTAGCCCGAGCCGCCTACCGGCGGCGCGCATATACAGGCCCGTTAGATGATATTCCTTCGCCGTATGATGATCTTTACATTCTCCTATAACATTTCCGGTCAGCATATCAAGCGCCGCAAAAAGCGTGGTCGTCCCGTGCCGTTCGGGAACATGCGGCAGCATCGGTAACAGGGGCGCAGTTCTTTCAAGCGCTTGTATCTGTGATTTCTCGTCTACACAAAGAATTATCGCGTTATCCGGCGGGTTTATATATAACCCTACCACACAGGTGAGTTTCTCTTCAAACAGCGGATCATTACTAAAACTAAACCTTTTTTCTAAATGCGGTTTTATTCCCCGTTCCCGTAAAACGCGGTTGACGGCATCGTGGCTAATCCCAAACTTCTTCGCAAGAGACCGGTTACTCCAATGTGTCGCGTTCGCCGGTTTTTCGCTACACGCCGTCTTACAGATATCGTTTTTCATTTTTTCAGTTATCGGCGCTTTCCCTGCTTTCCTTGTTTTATCGGCTACAAGAGATTTTATCCCGCCTGAGTTATAGCGTTTTACATATGCGCTTACAGTCATCGGATGTATCCTCAACATCTCCGCGATTTCAT
>JAITAN010000150.1 GCA_031284105.1 Treponema sp.
CGCGTACTCTTTTTGTTGATTAAAAGGCGGGTCCATAAACGTCAGATCAATTCTTTCCGTTATCTTAGGTACAAGTTCAACGCTGTTACCGCATAATAATTGATAACTCATAGTCTCATTATACTATATTGCTATTACTAATGCAAATCGTGCAAAGCAAGCGGCGCATAAGGTTTACCGCTTTGCCGGGGCTAACGTTCAAACACTCGCTCTCCGCCGATCATCGTCCACAAAACGCGGGCGGACGGGATTTCGTGCGGCGGTATGGAAAAAATATCCGTGTCAAGGAGTACCATATCCGCTGCGTAGCCGAGTCGTATGCGCCCCAGACGGTTTTCGTCAAAGTGGGCGTGGGCGCCGCCGCGCGTGTAGTTATCCACGGCCGTGTACACATCGACACATTCTTCGGGATAAAAGCCGTTCTTCGGATAGTTTTTTGTCAGGTCTTTGCGGGTAACCGCGCAGGCAATACCGTAGAGGGGATTTATCGGCTCAACCGGCGCATCCGTGCCGTAGGACGCGCGGATACCGAGCCGTTCCATGCTTCCCCACGCGTACGAGGTGGACGCAAGTACCGCTCCCACTCTGTTTTCCACAATGTAAAGATCATTCGCAAGAAAAATAGGCTGCACAACCGCCAACAGGTTGCTTTTTGCCATGCGGGACAGCAGCGTCTTGTCAGTAATTTGACAATGCACGATCCCATGCCGAAGCGTATTGCATGGATCTCCAAGCGCCTCAAAATCCGTGATTACCTCTTCAACAGCCGCATCGCCTATGGCATGAACAATGACCTGCATACCGCTTTTGTGGGCTTTTTTGATGAGTTCACGCAGAAGCGCCCAATCCATTTCCGGTACGCCGCATCCGTTATTTGTATACGGATCGTCGCGGTAAGGACGCCGCATACACGCGGTCCGCGCGCCGAGCGAGCCGTCCGCAAACAATTTTAAGGCGCCTATCTTGAGGTAGGATTGCTCAAGAACTTTGCCGGTAACATAGCCGTTTTGTATATAATCATCAAGGTAGTTCGGATCGTCAGCCACGCCGTTTTGAAGCGTTATACGCACATTGGGCGTTTGCGCGCGGTATATTGCACGGTATGCGGCTACAATGCGCTGAAAAGTATGCGCTTGAATAATATCGCAACTTCCAACAGCCGTTACGCCATTTTCAACAGCGGACCTCATGGCGTATGCAAGATTATCGCGCAGCATCTCGTCCGTTTCGGCGGGGAGCATATCCCGCGCCTGCGCGAGGCACGCCCCTCTCAATATGCCGTTCGGCCTCCCGCGTTCATCACGTTCCGCGCCTTCAAAAAACGAACCGCCTGTAACCGGCGGCTTACAGCCGAGCGGCTGCAAGCCGTCAATGCCGAGCAACTCCAGCATCTTACTGTTACAAAACCCGATGTGCCCGCATACGCGGGTTACGAAAACCGGTTGTTCCGTACTAACCGCATCCAGATCGTCTCGGGTTGGAAAGCGTTTTTCCGTGATAAAGGTTTCCTGATTCAAGCCGTCTCCCCGTATAATTCCGGGACGCGGTTTTTTACGCGCAATCTCCGCCCGCGCATAGGCGATACATTCTTCCAAAGAAGAAAGTCCTGAAAGGTTGATGACATGCGCCATGTGCCCTATACCGATAAGGTGAAGGTGGCTGTCGTAAAAACCGGGCAGCAAAAGGCGGCCGTGGGCGTTTATACATTCGGTATCTGGAGAAGAGGCTGTCGCTATATCACTATCCGTTCCCACGGCAGTGATGTATCCATTGTGAATCAGCACGGCTTGGGCGAATTCCCGGCGGCGCAGATAGACTTTTGCGTTATAGATTATTTTTTTTGTGTTTTTCTCCATATCTCCCACATTTTTTATATGGTATCAGATTGGCGCATAATAATCAACGTAATTATCCCCTGACGTATACCCCTTCGCAGGGTTCGACGGTTCGGGACAGGTTTTTGACCTAGCCCGGGCCGGATACGGCGTGATCGCGGGTACGCGCCTATGGCAGCACCGATTAATTACAGAGAAACGGTCTTGGGGGGTATTTTATCGGACAAAAAAGAGAAACCTCCCATAACCTGCCGTCTTTACGCCGTTTAACGGGGCTTTTGCCCCTCACTATCCCTATCAGGCTCCCGCAGCCCGTTGTACCGGCATCATCGTCCACGCCCATTTCAGCAATCGTACTCGCAGACGCCGTATACAACCGTCCGCTGTTCTTCACTATTCCCCGATACGCTACTTTCCCATAGCCGAATACCCTCTTCACTATATAAAAGGTAGGTTCCACTTTGCCCCTCACGTTTGGCTTCAGGTACTCTATTTCCCTTTCCCGGTTAGGCTGCCCTATGTATTTAAGATGTTTCACCGGTTCCTTATGCAATGCCGCCTCCCGTTTCCTATCCGCACTCTTCCGTTTGTTTATCCGCCGCTCCGCCTTCGACAAATGTTCGTCCTTTTATCTCTTCCCACCGATTCAAAGAGTTTTTTGTAATCCGTGCCGTTCAAGCACAAGGCGGAAGCCAAGCAGGGATGCCGCATCGGGAGAGCCTTCCCAGAGCTCAACGCGCGTTGAGCCATTCGCTATAGCCGGCAAGTCATTCGCCATGGCTTTCTTTTACATCAATTATGCCTTTGTTTGAGGTCAATCATACGTTGTGGATAACCTCCAACGTTTTTAAGGATTCGTTAGACAGACATATTGCCATACCAAAGTTAATTACCGGTCTGAATTCTATCGGGATTTAGGTATCCTGCGGTTAGAGCCGAGCCAATAGAAGTATTTTTACGTTTGAATTTAGAAGTTCCCACAATTAAACCGTTAATTATAACATGATTGTTAAATTATTTTTTCTAATCCTATTTGTTTTTTCGTTTGCTCAAATCGACGCTCTTGATTTGACCATAGAACAAGAGGATCTCCGCATTGAACAGCGTGTTGACGGAGGCTTTCATCTTTTCATACGGAAAAAGCCTGATATTGCCTCGGTATTGATAGCCGAAACCACTAAGGATTTCACGTTTCAGGAGCCGAATTATGTGTACCGTGCGCCGGACTGGAATCCGGTCAATGGCGATGAGGTGAGAATCATCAACGGCGCGCCTATTCCCAAATCAAGCCGAATATGGTCCCTTATTGATTCCACGCCGGAGCAGGATGCGCAGTTCGGCGAGGCTTTTCATATTTATATTCCTTATATACTCAACTACGGCTATGAAACCGGACGGCACGGCGAGATCTACGTCCATGACGGTACGTATTTCAACCTTCGCTCCTTTACGCTGCCCTATGGCGACTATGCCGGCGCTTTTCAGGACAACCCATTTATTCTTGATGTAGCGCAAAAACCTCTGCCGGGCAAGCCTGAAGGAAACTATATGGGCGAAACTCTAGAGACTTTCTCGAATATCAGCCGTAAAAATAGCGGCGAAATGATACTGTCCTCCGGCGCCGAAGATATTATGCCGAAAATCAGGGAACTGCTTGAAAAAGAAAAAGGCAAATCCCTTGATGTGGTGATTTGTCTTGATACCACCGGCAGTATGAAAGACGATATTGCTGCGATTAAGAGGATGCTGGTTCCCTTATTGTCCGGTATGCAGGGCGAATTTCTTTCTTTTAGGATCGGACTGGTACTTTATAAAGACTATATGGAAACATATATTACCAGAGTAATCCCTTTTACCGGCAATAACACGGTGATTCAAAACGAGCTCGACAGGATAGCTACCGGCGGCGGGAAAGATATTCCGGAAGCGGTTTATGAGGCGCTCTACGACGGCGCTACCAAATTCGCATGGGAAGCCCAATCCCGCATTATTATCCTTATAGGAGATGCGCCGCCTCATCCGCGTCCTGTCGGCAGAATCACCCGGGAAATGACGGAACAAGCGCTTACTGATAGAAATATCAAGGTACATACTATAACGCTGCCCCAGTGAAGACGATGAAGCCATGTTTTCATATTCACTTCACCACATCATAGGGATCGTCTCCCAGTCTGCGGTGCTGAACCGCTTCCAGTATATGTACCGTTTTTATCGTGCCGGACCCTTCGATGTCTGCAATGGTGCGGGCAACACGGAGAACGCCGTGAATCGCCCTGCCTGAAAAGCCGAGTTTTACTTCCGCTGCATTGAGCGCCCGTTCAGCCTCTCCGGATACGGCGCAGTACCGCTCTATAAATAACGGCGTCATGGCCGCATTGCGTCTGATTGCGGCGCGCGTTGTGCTTCCGCCTGCGCCGCCGCAGACACCGGATGCGGTATCCTGAAAACGGGAACGCTGTATTTCAACCGCGCGCAGTACCCGTTTCGCGACAGCCGCGCCCGGTTCTTCCGCGCTTGATCCGGTGAGAGGCGCGTCGCTCTGCGTAACCATAACCCGCAGTTCCACGCGGTCGAGCAGCGCCCCGCCGAATTTCCGCCAGTACCGGTGGATTTCTTCGGGAGAACAGAAGCACATAGCGCCGGAATCTCTGCCGAGGCTATGGCTGCCGTCAATCATGCCGAGTTTCCCGCAGGGACAGGGGTTTGCCGCGAGTATAAGTTGAAAATCGGCGGGGAGACGGACGGATCTTTCTGCCCGGGAAATACTGATAACCCTGTCCTCAAGCGGCTCACGCAGGGCTTGCAGGATATTGGCGCGGAATTCAGGCGCTTCATCCAGAAAGAGAACGCCGAAATGAGCGAGGCTGATTTCCCCGGGATGTACGGTTTTTCCACCGCCTAAAATACCCTCAACGCTTGCCGAGTGATGCGGTGAACGGAAGGGCGGCGTTGTGATAAGCCCAATTTGCTCCGCACCGAGGTTCATAAGACCCGCAAGACTGTGAAGCCGCGTTACCTCTACGGCTTCATCGGGCAGAAGCCGCGGCATAATGGAAGGAAGCCGGCGCGCCAGCATGGTTTTACCCGCGCCGGGCGGTCCGAATACGAGGAGGTTATGACCGCCGGCCGCTGCGATTTCAAGGGCCCGCTTGTACCGCCCCTGCCCCCGCACCTCGGCAAAGTCGCCCGAAGCCGTCTGTGCGGAAGGGTCTGCCGAGGCAGGCACTTCCGGTTGCTGAACATGCAGGCTGCCGGGAAAAACGCCGTTCCGCGTGTATTGTACAACCGCTTCGGCCGCGTCCTTCAGGGTTGCAACCGCGGCGATCTTGTCTTTTGCCAAAATACGCGCTTCAGCCCCATTTTCCGCCGGTACGATAAACCCTTTTATACCGGAGGCAAGACCTCCGGCGATTGCCGCAAGCACGCCCCGTACCGGACGCAGGCTGCCTGACAGTTCAAGTTCACCGAGCGCCATAAGATCGTCCGGCGGGGGAATCATACCCGCTGCGGCCATGACCGCAAGGGCAATGGGCAAATCAAGGGATGCCCCGTCTTTGCGGACGCCTGCCGGCGCAAGGTTGATCAGGACGCGGTCTTTTGGAAAATCAAAGCCGGAATTACGGAAAGCCACCCGCGCCCTTTCCCTCGCCTCCCTGACCGCGGTTTGGGCAAGCCCGGTAATGTCCGCGCCCGGTATGCCCCGGCGTATATCGGCTTCCACCCGAATAATGATCCCATCGGCACCATAAGGCGCATAGGATGTTATAAACATGGATACCTCCTCATATAATAAGACGTCGTATACGGCGCGCTTTGCCATCTTGCAAATTTTTCAAAAAGAAGACACACTTACCCCCATGTTCTGACATGACTAGTGTCGGACAGACGTATCGTTTATAATTATGACAAAGAATCTTACCGTGGGTAATCCCGCGTTGCTGATCGTTGGGTTTACCGTTCCCCTGCTTATAGGGAATCTCTTTCAACAATTTTACAATATGGCGGATACTCTTATCGTAGGGCGTACCATCGGTATACACGCGCTTGCGGCCGTAGGTAGTACCGGAAGCATAAATTTTCTCATTTTGGGTTTTATGATGGGGTTTACCCAAGGGCTGTCCGTCGTTACGGCCCAGCGTTTCGGCGCCGGGGATATGAGCGGCGTACGGAAGAGTTTTGCGGCTAGTATCATACTCGGCTGCGTCGTAACCGCCGCCCTTATGACGATAAGCATTGTTTCCGCTATGCCGCTTTTGCGCCTGCTTAACACGCCGCCCGATATTATAGACGCCGCCTACTCGTACATCGTTGTTATTTATTGGGGGATTCCCGCAACGCTCTTTTTTAATCTTATGGGTAATATGATGAGGGCGGTAGGGGACAGCGTTACGCCGCTCATCTTTCTTGTGATCGCGAGCGTTATTAATATCATACTGGATTTTCTCTTTATTTTGAAGCTCCATACCGGCGTTGAAGGCGCGGCATACGCCACGATTATCGCGCAGATCATTTCAGGGCTTCTGTGTCTTCCGGTCATTTTTAAGAAACTCCCCTTGTTACGAGTCAGGAAGGAGGGTTGGAAGGATTCCATTACCCACCTGTGGGAGCATACCGGAGTAGCACTTCCTATGGGGTTTCAGATGAGCATTATTGCAATAGGCGCGGTAACCGTTACCTTTGCGTTGAACAATCTGAAAAACACCATAGCCGTCGCGGCCTACACCGCATCTCAGAAGATAGATATGATAGCGACCATGCCGCTTAACTCCTTCGGCGCGGCCATGACGATCTACACGGCGCAAAATTACGGCGCGCGTAAGATCGACCGTATCAAAAAAGGCATTCTGTCCTGTTTCGCCATTTCAGGAACGTTCAGCGTGGTTATGGGCGCGGTCTGCTTTTTTGCGGGGCATCGCCTTTCCGCCATTTTTCTGGGACCGGACCAGGCAGAGGCAATAGCGCTTTCCCATACCTACCTCAAAGTAAACGGCGTCTTTTATTTTTCTCTTGCATGGCTCTTTATCGCCCGTCAATCCCTGCAAGGGCTGGGCAATAGCACGATTCCTACGCTTGCGGGTATCATGGAACTGCTCATGCGTACCTTTGCGGCTATTATCCTGTCGTTCTTTTTCGGGTTCACCGGCATCTGCTTCGCCAATGCGCTTGCGTGGATAGGCGCGTGTCTTCCGCTCACCATTGCGACCGTTCTGACCATACGGCGGCTGAACAGGAAGCGGTCGTGGGCATAGCGGCGATTATGCCTATAACAACAAACGTTAAAATCCCAGCTCTTCGTTGATGAGGATCAGCGTATACTTACCCGCGAATTTTTGCGCGTTATAGGTGATGAGCAGGTGATTGCACATTCTATCGGGAATGTTGCAGTCCGTGCATACGCCTGTTTCCGCGCAAGGCGTTTTGTGGCCGTTCCGCCGGCAGTTCAGGGGAGCGATGGCGTGAACGCGGGCTACGGCTTCTTCCAGCGTGTCAACCAGCTTATTCACACCCGCGGCAACGATGATCTTTCGGGGGCCGTATGCCATAGCGGCCACACGGCTGCCGGAACAGTCGATGTTCACCATCTCGCCGTGCATGGTTAGGGCGTTTGCGCCGGTAATGAAGTACTCGGCCATGAGGCTGTCCCGGCACACTTCAAAATGATCCGTACAGTTGTAGCGGTCATAGAACAGGTACCCCCCGCCGCGTAGAACCGGAAGTATATCCATAGCGCTCAAGGTTTCGCTTCCGCCCAGTCCTACGGACGCGCCTTTCGGTAAAAGCGTTTCAAAAAGGAGGTTCTTCGCCTCATCAAGGGTTTCCGTGTAGCGGCTGTTCCAGCCTTTTTCGGCAAACGCGCGCGCCGCAAGGCGTCCCCGTTTTTCCCCAAGCCAAGTACGGTACCGGTTATTCATGTTTCCTCCATGTATTTGAGGGCGTAGCCCTTTGGTTTAATACCCCGCAACTTGTATCAACCTCTTAAAACTATGTAAGTATTCTATATGGTACGGGGATTATGTCAAGGCATATATGAATGAGAAAGGGTTTTTTAGAGCGGGGAGGCGAGAGGAACCTGCATTTCAGGCGAACAATCGGGGTAAAAATGACGCGACTGACAAAAATATGGGTTAATATAAGGTAAAACCGTGGAAGATGTTACGGAAAAAATCAACAACCGCAGGGCAAGCCCTGCGGTATCGAAGATTTCTTCTTGAAGGCTTTGTGTATGCGGGGGAACAAATCCCCCGCACCCCCAGTAAGAAGCGCCCCAAGGGGCGGGGTAT